>NZ_LWGH01000687.1:0-13736 GCF_001635395.1 Sulfitobacter sp. HI0129
CGGGCCGCGCCTTTGCGGTCATCCTCCGACAGCCCGGGATCGGCGCATTCGCACAGGACGCGCAACTGGTCCATCCGGTCGGGGCGCGACAGTTCGATCTGGAAGTGCGGGGCCAGGCCCGCAGTCGCCAGAAGCGCCTCTTCGATCTGGGTGGGAAAAACGTTCACGCCGCGCAGGATGATCATGTCATCGCTGCGCCCGGTGACCTTTTCCATCCGGCGCATGGAGCGCGCGGTGCCGGGCAGCAGGCGCGTCAGATCGCGGGTGCGGTAGCGGATAATGGGAAAGGCTTCCTTCGTGAGGGAGGTGAAGACAAGCTCGCCCTGCTCTCCGTCCTCCACGGGTTGGCCGGTTTCGGGATTGATCACCTCGGGAAAGAAATGGTCTTCCCAGATGTGCAGCCCATCTTTGGATTCCACACATTCCATGGAAACGCCGGGGCCCATGATCTCGCTCAGCCCGTAGATGTCGACCGCATGCATGTCGAAAGCCTCTTCGATTTCGCGGCGCATGGCGTTCGTCCAGGGTTCGGCCCCGAAAATCCCGACCTGAAGCGAGGTTTCGCGCGGGTCGATGTCCTGTTCGGCAAAGGCATCCAGGATCGAAAGCGCGTAACTGGGGGTCACGGTAATGCCCTTGGGCGCGAAATCGGTGATCAGGCGCACCTGTCGGGGCGTCATCCCCCCGGAAACCGGCACGGTCGCCAATCCCAGCGCATCCGCACCCAGCTGAATGCCCAGACCGCCGGTGAACAGGCCGTAGCCATAGGCGTTGTGCAGCATGTCGCCCGGCCGCAATCCGCCCGCGCGCAGCGACCGCGCGACCACTTTGCCCCAAACGTCGAGGTCGGCCTTCGTATAGCCTACAACGGTGGGCTGGCCGGTGGTGCCGGAAGACGCGTGGATGCGCGCGACCTTGTCCTGCGGTACGGCGAACATCCCGAAGGGGTAATTGTCCCGCAGGTCGGTTTTGACGGTAAAGGGGAACTTCGCCAGATCTTCCAGTGTCGTCAGATCATCTGGGTGAACACCGGCGGCATCGAAGTTGGATTTGTAGAAGTGCACATTGTCATAGGCATGGCGCAGCGACCATTTCAGCCGGTCAAGCTGAAGTGCCGATATCTCGTCCCGGCTGGCGGTTTCGATAGGTTCCAGATCTCCCTTCGCGGGGCTCAGATCCTTCATGCGGTGTCCTCCTCTTCGGGGAAATGGCGGCCCTCCACCGTACGCGACAGCCCGCGAAAGACCGCCACGCTGCGCCCGTCGCCGCCCGTCACGGAAACATCGTAGACGCCGGAACGCCCGCTGCGCGAAACTTCGAGCGCGGTGGCCTGCAGGCGTTCACCTTCCCGGCCGGGTGCGAGGTAGGTGATCTGGTTCTGCTGGGCCACTGCAAGCTGGTTGTAGCTGTTGCAGGCAAAGGCAAAGGCGCTGTCGGCCAGGAGGAAGATGAAACCGCCGTGGCAGATGCCGTGCCCGTTGAGCATGTCTGGCCGTACCTCCATGGACAGAACGGCCCGGCCCGGGGCGATGTCATCGATCCGCATGCCCAATCCGGCGGAAGCACGGTCGGCGGCGAACATCGTCTCGGCGCTGCGCTGGGCGCGTTCCTGCGGTGTCATCCCTCACCTCGTGTTTCACTTTCGGCAATGTTTGACCGGTTCTGTAACGCGTTCAACCCGTATTCGCGCTGACGGGGTTGATTTGGGCCGTGAAGGGCGCAACTGTCAAATGATGATGCAGCCCTTACCCCCGTCCGTCACCCCGCTGAGAGCCCCGGAACAGGTGGCCTTTCACCGGACGGAGCTTTCCCTGATCCTGTCGCTCTACGGTCGCATGGTCGCGGCGGGGGAATGGCGTGACTACGGCATTTCCTGCCTGCGGGATGTCGCGGTCTTTTCCGTCTTTCGGCGCACGGCGGAGATACCGCTTTACCGGATCGAAAAGCGCCCGAAGTTGCGCAGCAAGCAGGGAATGTATGCCGTGGTGGGAACGGGCGGGCAGATATTGCGGCGGGGTCATGATCTGGCTGCGGTGCTGCGCGTGCTGGAACGCAAACTCATCCGCGCGGTGGACGATTGATCACAGGCTGGCGGGCAGAACCGGCCTGCGATGTGCCGTCACGGGGCCGCCGCCTTGTTCCTCGATCCGGGCAATCGCTTCTGACAGGCCTTCGCGGGTGACCGACATCGCGTAAGCGTTGGCATGGATGATCTCTTCCGGCCCGGTGACGAGCGCGACATGGCCTTTCCAGAACAAAAGGTCGTTCCGCTGCGGTGGGGTGTTGCCGTCGCATGATTGCCCGATGGCTTTTTCCTGCATGTCGCTGTCACCCGGGCAATCGATGCCGCAGGCGAGCAGCGCGGCCTGTACCAGACCGGAGCAGTCGATCCCCCAGCGGCTGTTGCCACCCCAGAGGTAAGGCGTGCCGAGGAAAAGCTCCGCCACCGTGACCGGGTCCTTCGCGGTTTCCTCCAACTTTTGCAGGTGCTGACGGGGGATACATCCCAATGGTGTCTCGGCGTAACCCTCCGCCTCCCGCGAGACATGGACAAGGCTGCCATAGCTCAGCGAGGCCCGATCGGCGGATTTGAAATCGGCGTGCAGATAGGCATGGGTTGCGGGCGCGCTTACCCGGTGGGTGGCCTGCTGAACATCGCTCAGCCCCATCATGCGCAGATGCCCGCAATAGCCGTCCTTTGCGGCCTGCACATAGGCCCAACCGTTTTTGGCATGCAAGATCGTGACCTGCTCGCCATAGAGCAACTGCCTGTCCCGCGGCCCGTCCGGACTGCGCAGCAGATCACAGACCGGAACGGAGACCTGCGCGGGCCGCGCCTCTCCCGCCAGTTCGGGATCAGGGGTCGTACGCGGATCGCTCATCTGCGCAGCAGGTCAGGCAGGGCCGCGAACAGCGCTCGTGTGCCTTGGCCGACGCCCCCTTTCGGTCGGCCCGGTGCCTCGGACGGCTGCCAGCCGTAAATGTCGAAATGGGCATAGCGACTATCCGTGACAAAGCGGCGCAGGAAGAGCGCGGCGGTAATGCAGCCCGCGAATCCGCCCTTTGGCGCATTGTCCAGATCCGCGATGCCGGGTTCGATCATCTCTTCGTATGGGTCATGGAACGGCATACGCCAGACGGGATCCTGCTGCGACTGCGCCGCGGCTTCCAACGCAGAGACGAAGCCCGCGTCATTGCTGAAATAGGGGGCGAGGTCCGGGCCCACGGCCACTCGCGCGGCCCCTGTCAGCGTGGCCATTGAAATGATCTGGTCCGGCTTCTCTTCATCCGCGAGCGCCAGTGCATCGGCCAGTACCAACCGGCCTTCGGCGTCTGTGTTATTGATCTCGACCGTCGGCCCCTTGCGAGATGTCAGGATATCCTGCGGGCGGAAAGCGTTCCCGGATACGGAGTTTTCCACCGCCGGGACGAGCACCCGGAGGCGAACCTCCGCCTTGGTCGCCATGATCATATGCGCAAGGCCCAGCACCGCCGCGGAGCCGCCCATATCCTTTTTCATCAACCCCATTGATGCGCCGGGTTTGAGGTTCAGCCCCCCGGTATCGAAACAGACGCCCTTTCCCACCAGTGTCAGTGTCGGCCCGCTGTCGCCCCAGCGCATGTCGATAAGCCGCGGCTCCCGCGCGGCGGCCCGGCCCACCGCGTGGATCATGGGCAGGTTTTGCTCAAGGAGGGCATCGCCTGTGGTGACGGTAATATCCGCCCCGAAGCGTTCAGCGAGATTTCGTGCTGCGGCTTCCAGATTGTCGGGGCCCATGTCCGAAGCGGGTGTATTGATCAGGTCCCGGGAGAGGTATTCACCCTCTGCCAGGGCCATGACCCGGGCCGCGTCGATGCCGCCCGGTGTGACGAGCCTTGCCTTCATGGCGCTCTGGTCGCGATAGCGGTCGAACCGGTATCCCGCCAGCAACCAGCCGAGCGCTTCGACTTCGCGGGCCTCTTCGGGCAGGCCGCTTTCGAGGCGGTAATGCCCCGCCGGTAGCTTTGCGGCACCATTCGCGAGGTGAAAACGCCCGCGCGCCCGGCTTTTTTCGGTGCCATAGCCGATGAGGGCCTGTGCGATGCCGCCGTTCGCATCCGGCAGCGCGAACGCTTGGCCGAGCGCGCCTGCAAATCCCTGCGCCTTTGCCCAGGCACGCGCCTGTTCCGGGGCTTCTGCCATCCAGGCGTCCAACTGATCCTCTGCCACTAGGTGGAGGGGGATGGCGTCTGCGCTGTCTTCGACGAACTCGGCAATCATGAAGGGGCCTTTCGGGCTGTGTCACATCGGGGCGGAGCCTAGACGAAACCGCGCCACCCGCAACCGCCACGGCAGCCTTCAGATCGTGATCCCTTCGGTATCCCAGATGGCGGTGAGCGATGTATCCCCGATCCGCAGAAGCCGCCCGACCGTGGCCCCCAATGCTGTTCGGTCCGCGATCTCGACACAATGAACGACATCCAGCGCGACGCGTTTCAGCAATTCCATACCGACCTGATCCGCGATGGCGGCCAAGGCCCGCGCCTGTTTGCGCAATTCGCGGACCCGGTCGCTGGCGTACGCTTCGGCGCAGCGGGACAGGCGCGTCGCCATCTCCTCCAATGCGCGGCAGACCACGTCCTCGGCCCCGGCCTCGCCCAGTTCGGCGCAGAGCGCGCCCAGCCGATCCGCATCGACGGCCACGACCTCGGACGGTCGCATCTGCAGAATTTGCATTCCTTCACCTTCTCACCACGCCGCACCACCCGCAGGCAACATCGGAGTTTCCCCTTTGCAAATGGTTGAAGCCAAAGCCGGTTTTCGCTCGAAATCACGGCAGATTTGAGCTATCGAAGCCCAGATTAATGCCAGAATGGACGCGGATATGAATAAGGCCAAGGCACTGCCAAACTACCTTGTGCAACGTTATCACGGCTGGAAAGCCACCGGATATGCAGAGAACGAGTCCTGGTATCGACGTCTTGCCTCCGAAGGCCAACATCCCCGCGCCATGGTCATTTCCTGCTGCGACAGCCGGGTGCATGTGACCTCAATCTTCGGGGCGGATCAGGGCGAATTCTTCATCCATCGGAACATCGCCAACCTTGTCCCGCCCTACCAGCCGGACGGCCAGCAGCACGGGACCTCAGCTGCGGTCGAATATGCCGTGCGGGCGCTGAAGGTGGCGCATCTGATCGTGCTGGGGCATTCAAGCTGCGGCGGTGTGCAGGGCTGCATCAATATGTGCAAAGGCGAGGCACCGGAACTCGAAGCCAAGGACAGCTTCGTTGGCCGCTGGATGGACATCCTGAAACCCAAGTATGAACTGGTGGCCGACATCAAGGACGCGAAGAAACAGGCGCACCAGCTTGAGAAACACGCCGTCATGATCTCGCTCGAGAACCTGATGACCTTCCCATGGGTGAAGGAACAGGTCGAAAGCGGGGAGCTGTCACTCCACGGGCTCTGGACCAATATCGGCGAAGGCGGGTTGGAGTATTACGATACGCAAAAGGCCCAATTCCTCCCCGTCTGATCATTTAACCCCGGGTTAACCGATTCGCAGCGACCGTGGGTGGATGAAGCCTGATTATCGCCCTTGGAAGCTGTCGCCCGATCTTCTTTCTCCCGCCGCGCATGCGGAGGAGTCGCAGAATGTCTTGCTGGGCCATCTCATCCGTGACCTCCTTCGGCGGGAGGCGCGGCGCAGTTGTGCAGGGGGCGCAGCTGCCACAAGCACGCGACTGGTGACCGCAGTCGAAGCGCTGCTGTCCCGCGATCTGTCGCTCGCAACGGACTGGGGCGATCTGGCCTGCCGTTTGGCGGCAGAGGGCTATGAGTTGCGGGCCGAAGGGGCGGGGGCCGCACTTTACCGGCAGCCCTGTGGTCGCCGAATCTGCGATCTTTCGGCGCTGGGGGTGGCCTATCAGACACTTGCACGCCGGTTCGGTGCCCCTATGCCGGGTCACCCAGCGGGGTGAATCTGCTATGGCGTAGGGGGACCCACGGACCTCGCCCCGCAGTGAATAGTGCGCATTATTTCTGACCATGGCGGAAAGCAGAAAGGGGGCCGAGGCCCCCTTCGCAACGTTCTATCAAAACCCCTTGGGGGTCTCAGCCTTTCTTGAGAACCTCGCGGCCCAGCAATTCGGCGATCTGCACCGCGTTCAAGGCCGCGCCCTTGCGCAGGTTATCGGATACGCACCACAGGTTCAGCCCGTTCTCGATCGTGCTGTCCTGCCGGATGCGGCTGATGAAGGTCGCGAAGTCACCGACGCATTCCACCGGCGTGACGTAGCCGCCGTCCTCCCGCTTGTCGATCACCATGATCCCCGGCGCTTCGCGCAGGATGTCGCGGGCCTCATCCTCGTCCAGATGGTCTTCGAATTCGATGTTGATCGCTTCGGAATGACCTACGAAGACGGGGACGCGCACGCAGGTCGCGGTGACCTTGATCTTGGGGTCCACGATCTTCTTGGTTTCGGCGACCATCTTCCATTCTTCCTTGGTCTCGCCAGAGTCCATGAAGACGTCAATGTGCGGAATCACGTTGAAGGCGATCTGCTTGGTGAACTTCTTCGCCGGCTTGTCGTCGACCGGGTTGTAGATGCTCTTGGTCTGGTCCCAAAGCTCGTCGATACCGTCCTTACCGGCCCCCGACACGGACTGGTAGGTGCTGACGACCACCCGTTTAATGGTGGCACGGTCATGCAGCGGCTTGAGCGCCACGACCATCTGCGCGGTGGAGCAGTTCGGATTGGCGATGATGTTCTTCTTCGCGTAATCGTGGATGGCCTGCGGATTGACCTCGGGCACGATCAGCGGAACCTCGGAATCGTAGCGATAGAGCGACGAATTATCGATCACCACGCATCCTGCCTTTGCGGCGGTGGGGGCGTATTTCTTCGTCGCTTCGGAGCCGACGGCGAAAAGCGCGATGTCCCATCCCGTGAAATCGAACGTATCAAGGTCTTTCGTCTTCAGGGTTTTCTCACCGAAGCTGACCTCGGAACCGAGCGATTTGCGCGAAGCCAGCGCAACGATCTCGTCCACGGGGAACTGGCGCTCGGCCAGAATGTTCAGCATTTCGCGGCCCACATTGCCAGTGGCGCCCGCGACGGCGACGCGATAACCCATCTGTTCTCTCCAATATATACGTGATGGTTTCCGCCCTTTATCGCGTGTGCCCGGCGAGGGAAAGGGCCGCCGCCGCGATCAGCGGGCGCTGTCGCGCGAGAAAAGGTAGATCGCAAGCCCCGCAGTCAGGCAAATGGCGAACAGCAGGTAGACCGCGACATAGGGATCGGTCGGCGTTTCGGCGGGAAGCGCGCCGCGATAGACCCGGCCAGAGAAGAACTGCAGCAGACCCACGCCGCCGATGCTGAACAGGTTCAGCATGGTCACGCCGCGCCCGATCAGATGAGGCGGCAGGAAGCTGCGCCCATGCGCCATGATCACCGGGTAGGTCGCGCCGAAGAAACCGATCGCGCAGAACAGTGCAATGGAAAGCCACAGGTTCTGGCCGGGCAGGACGATCAGGGCCAGCGCGGGCAGCAGCGTGAAAACCGTGCCCCCCACGATCATCCATTTGCGCGAACCGAGTATCCGGTCGAGCGGGCCGTAGGCCAGGGTGCCAAGGATCATGGCTATGCCCATAAATAGTGTCGCCTGCCCGATCATGCCGGTCGTGGCATCGAACACCTCCGACAGGTAGGGCCCGATCCAGAGGCCGCGCAGTGCGCCTGAAATCGCATAGCTCACCCCCATGAGCGGGAAGATGAACCACAGCACCCGCATGCGAAACAGCTCGGCAAGCGAGCCTTTCGCCTCCCCATCGATTCGCGCAGGATCCCGAACGAAGATCAGGATGCCGAGCGCGACAAGCGCGGAAATGCCCCCCAGCCCCCACAGCGCCGCCCGCCAGCCCATGGTGTCGGCGGCCAGCGCCATGGGATAGGAGGCGACAAGGTTGCCCAAGCTGCCCAGCCCGACCATGACAGAGGCGAGAACGGCAAACTGCGCGGGCGGGTATTCGCGCGCGAAGATGTAATAGGAGGCCATCAGCACCGGCGCGCAGCCGATCCCGATCAGGGCCATCGCGATGTTGATATGCGCGGCACTGGTCGCCAGCGCGAAGACGGCGGCACCACCCCCGCCGCCGACAAGCAAAAGCGCCGCCGCTGTCTTCCGCGGACCGATGGTGTCGAGCGCCCAGCCCACGGGGATCTGCATGGCCGCGAAGATCAGAAACCAGAGACCCGAAGCAAAAGCGAGGTCATCCGGGGTCGCGCCGATGTCGCGGCCAAGCGCGGGTGTCAGCACGGCCAGAAAGGCGCGGAAGAACTGGCTCAGCACATAGGCCAGCCCTAGGAGCAGGATGCCGGGGCTCATTTCTCGGGGTCGGTCCACTTCCGGGCCAGCGATCGTGCCGATTGGGCCAGCAGCAGAACGTCGGCCCCCACGGCCACGAAACGCGCCCCCGCGTCGAGCGCGGCGCGGGTGAAATCATCTTCCGTCGACAGGATGCCGGGCGCTTTTCCGGCGGCGGCAATGCGGCGAAGCGCGTCCATGATGGCGGCTTCGACCTCTGGCGCGCGGGGGTTGCCCATATGCCCCATGTCGGCGGCAAGGTCGGCTGGCCCGATGAACACGCCGTCGACCCCGTCCACGGCAAGAATTTCGTCAAGCGCCTCAAGTCCAGCCCTACTTTCGACCTGGATCAGCAGGCAGATCTGCGCATCAGCCGTCTTTCCGTAATCGCCGATGGCACCGAAGCCCGCCGCCCGCGTCAGCGCGTAACCGACGCCGCGGTCGCCCGTGGGCGGGTAGGTGCAGGCCCGCACCAGCGCCCGGGCCTGATCGGCACTGTCCACCATGGGAGCCAGAAGCGTCTGCGCGCCCGCGTCCAGCATCTGCTTGATGATCCAGGTCTCTCCGATGGGCACGCGCACTACGGGATGGCTCGGGGAAGGGGCCAATGCCTGAAGCTGGGACAGGACCGAGCGCAGATCGTTGGGGGCGTGTTCCCCGTCCACCACGAGCCAGTCGAATCCGGCGGTGCCCATCAGTTCGGCCGAATAGGGATCGGCAAGCCCGAGCCAGCAGCCATAGAGTGTCCTGCCTTCGGCAAGGGCGGATTTGAACTCGTTATGAGGGGCGGGCATGAAACCTCCGGGACACGCTTCGCGGCACCTTAGGCACGGTTGCCGGTGGTTGACCAGAGGTCATCCGGCCCGTCCGGATGTTGTCTCGAGGAGGAAAGAGGGGGGCGCTGCCCCCGGCCCTTGGGGGCCTCCCCCGGAGTATTTGGAAAAGGGTGAAGATCAGATGACCTTGATCACATCCTTGTCGATGGCGAGCATATAGCCCCGGCGCGCGATGTTCTTGACCAGCAATTCCGACACGATCTGATTGCCCAGCGTGTCCCGCAGGCGCTTGATCCGCGTGGCACCGGCGGCCTCTTCGCAGTCGGCGGCGTTGCGGCCCGAGATCATGCCTTCGATTTCGGAGCCGGAGAGCACGTCATCGTCCATCCGTGCTTCGGCAAGGACGGACATCGTTTCCATCGCGGCGGCGGTGAGCTTGAAGCCGAGGTTGTTGAGATAGACGGTGTTTTCTTCCCGACTGATGAGGAGCGAATTGACCTGTATGCCGACCCTTTCGATCTGGGCCATACGCCGATTGAAACCGATCAGCATCACCAGAAACACCAGCGCGGCCACCAGCATGGCGGCGGCGAAAATGAGCAGAACCACGATCACGATACGGTAGCTGTCCAGCGTGTCGGCAAAGGCATTGCCCGACTGCGCGAGGATTTCCAGCAGCTTCACCTCGGCCTGCGTCGTCAGATCGTCATTCTCGACGAAGATTCGCTCGACCTGCGCGTTGAAGGTATTGGCGTCCGGCAGGGCCCAGAGCAGCAGCAGCACACCGATGAGCAACACGGCCACCACGGCGGCGATACCGCCACCAATGAATCGCCCGCCCAGCCTGCGCATGTCAGAAGCGAAGGTAATTCTGTCCAGCACTGTCTTTCCTCTGCTCCAGTCCGTCTTCGCCGAAGACGGAAACGATAGTCAGCAACGTCCAGCCTTCGGCCGCAAGGCGCGGCGTCAGTTCCTGCTGGGCGCTCTTCTTGTCGCATGCTCCGCTGAGGCGCGCCACGCCGTAATGCAGCCTCAGGGGGCTGTCCTGCTTCGCCTTGTAATCGGCATAGCAGGTTTCGGCGGCGGCTGCACTCGACAGAGTCATCGCGATCAGAAGCGTCATGGAAAGAATGAAGGTTTTCATGCCTTTGTAATGGGCCATTCCGCGCGGATATTCAATATCTTCCGCCTCTTGGGGTCTGCGCTATCGGATAACAGGGGGCTGTTATTGCCTGTCCCGTCGGGTTGGCCCCATCTGGCATCACAAGCCAATACCGGGTCACGAGACCCGCGGCAAAGCGGTCTGCGATTTGCAGGTCAGACGCGCCGCCAACAAAGAGGATAGACAATGCACCGCCGCATCATAGCAGGGATCATCGCCGCTTCCGTTGTCCTGACCACTGTCGGGGCCCTGCCGGCACGGGCCGGGGAAAAGGACGTCGCACGCATTGCGACCCTGCTGGGTGTCGCCGTGGTCGGCAAGCTCATCTATGACAAGTATCAGCGCGAAAAGGAGCAGGCCGCACAGCAGCAGCAGGTTTCGCGCAGCCAGCCCTATTCTCCGGTCTACGTGCCGCAGCAGCGCCAGCAGCCGCAATATCGGGCGCCTGAGCCCCATGTTCATCCGCATCAGCCCGCACCCCGGGTCGAAACGCAGCCCCGCGTTCATCGGGATCATCCGGCGCCCCGGATCGAATCGCGGCGCGCACCGGCCCCGGTTGCGCCCCGGCCCCTGCCGGAGCTCGTGGACCGGAAGTTGCTGCCGAAGGAGTGTTTTCGCAGCTACGACACCGTCAGCGGCAGCCACCTGATGTTCGGCGAAGACTGCCTCCGGGACAATTATCGCTTTGCCAACCGTCTTCCCCAGGAATGCGCGCAACGCGTCCAGACCTATAGCGGCATCCACAACGGGTACGACGCCCGCTGCCTGCGCCAATCGGGATACAGCTTGGCGCGCGGATAAATCCGCGTGCCTTGGTCGGGCGGCACGTCCCTGCCGTCCGAATGGAAGGGAGAGATGTTCGGGCATCTCTCCCTTCTTCTTTTTTGCCGGGCAAGTTCATTGTAGGGCTTGAATGCCGGACAGGCTTGCGCATGCTGCGCGCCATGTTTCCGACCCTCTTTCATGAAACCGCCGCACGTGAACGTGGATACCTGCGCATCGCGGGCGTGGATGAGGTGGGTCGCGGACCGTTGGCGGGGCCGGTACTTGCCGCCGCGGTGATACTGGACCCCGCGCGCATTCCCGTCGGTCTGAACGACTCCAAGGTGATCTCCGCCAAGGAGAGGCAGCGGCTGCATGGCGAATTGCATGAAGTTGCCGAGGTCAGCATCGGAGAGGCGAGCGTTGCCGAGATCGAGAGCCACAACATCCTGCGTGCGAGCCATCTGGCGATGCTGCGCGCGCTGGACGGGCTGACGACGCCGCCTGATTACGCGCTGATCGACGGCAACCTGATGCCCCGGGATATGCCCTTCGCCGGTGAACCCATCATCAAGGGCGACAGCCTGTCGGTCTCCATCGCCGCGGCCTCGATTGTGGCGAAAATCTGTCGGGATTGTGTCATGTTGTCGCTGGCGCAACAGCACCCCGGATATGGTTGGGAAACCAACATGGGATATGGCACGAAAAGCCACATAGAGGCGCTGGGGAAAATAGGGGTGACCCCACACCATAGACGGAAGTTTAAACCCGTCCACAACATCTTGTATCAAGATAAATTAACAACCTCTTGATTCAAAAAGAATTTGACCCTGATTCAACCGTCGGACATCCTATTTCCAACCAATGAGCACAAAATGTGCCGGGGACAGAGGCAGTTGAATGAAGACCATCACAAAGGGCGCCGCGGCGCTTCCGTTGAACAGTATAATTGCGGGCGATTGCATAGAGGCAATGAACGCGTTGCCCGCCGAATCCGTTGACCTGATTTTCGCGGACCCCCCCTATAATCTGCAACTGCGCGGTGATCTGCATCGGCCCGACAACAGCCGCGTGGATGCGGTCGACGATGAATGGGACCAGTTCGACAGTTTCGCGGTCTATGACCGGTTCACGCGGGCTTGGCTGAAAGCCGCGCGGCGCCTGCTGAAGCCCAATGGCGCGATCTGGGTCATCGGCAGCTATCACAATATCTTCCGTGTGGGGGCGGCCCTGCAGGATGCCGGATACTGGATCCTCAACGATGTGGTCTGGCGCAAATCCAACCCGATGCCGAACTTTCGTGGCAAGCGTTTCACCAACGCGCATGAAACCATGATCTGGGCCGGCAAGGACGAGAACGCCAAATACACGTTCAACTACGAAGCGCTCAAGGCCCTGAACGAGGGCATCCAGATGCGCAGCGACTGGGTTCTGCCCATCTGCACGGGGCATGAGCGGCTCAAGGACGATGCGGGCGACAAGGCGCATCCGACGCAGAAACCCGAAAGCCTGCTGCACAGGGTGCTGGTGGGTTCCACCAATCCGGGCGACGTGGTGCTTGATCCGTTCTTCGGTACCGGCACGACCGGCGCGGTGGCCAAGATGCTTGGCCGCGATTTCATCGGGATCGAACGCGAAGCCGCCTATCGCACGGTAGCGGAAAAGCGCATCGCCAAGGTCCGCAAGTTCGACCGTGAAGCGCTGCAAACGAGTGTTTCCAAGCGCGCAGAACCGCGCGTCCCATTTGGCCAGCTTGTCGAACGCGGCATGTTGCGCCCCGGTGAGGAGCTCTATTCGCTCAACGGGCGTCACAAGGCGAAGGTGCGTGCCGATGGCACGTTGATCGGCGCCGATGTGAAGGGCTCCATCCATCAGGTCGGTGCCGCCTACGAAAAGGCCCCGAGCTGTAATGGCTGGACCTACTGGTGCTTCAAGAAGGATGGCAAACGCGTGCCAATCGACCTTCTGCGGCAGCAGATCCGCGCGGAAATGGCGAACTAGCCAGCCCCACCCACAGTTTTCTCAGACACCGCCGGTGCCCGCTGCCTTCCTTCGGAAGGCTGCCTGTCAGGGCACTCACCTTGGCCTCGCCTTCGGGCGGGGCCCTTTTCATTCTTTCAGCGCGGCAGCGGGTTCGTCCCGGCCTTGTAGTGACGCCAATCGGTGATTTCCGGGTAATACATCGCGCGCCATTTCCGAACCCGGGGGTTCATCATCCGTCGCCACAGCGGCGGGATCATCGCGGCCATGGTCATGACCGGATATCCGTAGGGAAGCTGTGGTGCCTCTGTCGCGCGATAGGTTTGCAGGACGGGAAAGCGCCGGTCCGGTTTGTAGTGATGGTCCGAATGGCGCTGTAAGTTGATCAGCAGCCAGTTGGAGGCCTTGTGCGATGCATTCCACGAATGGCGGGGCTGGACGTGTTCGTATTTTCCATCGCCCAGATGTTTACGGGTCAGCCCGTAGTGTTCGATGTAATTCACCAGTTCGAGCTGCCAGATCGCGACCCCCGCCTGCACCAGGAACAGGCCCAAACCGGCCCAGCCGCCGAGGATCAGTGCCGCGAGAAGGAAGCCCGCCTGAAGGGCCCAGTACTTGAAGAAGGGATTGGACAGGTCTGTCCAGGGTTTGTCCTTTCGCGCCAGCATCGCTGCTTCGGCCCGGAAGGCGGATTTGAACGATTGCC
>NZ_LWGH01000688.1:0-2468 GCF_001635395.1 Sulfitobacter sp. HI0129
TTAGATTCCAATGATGAAACAAGAACGACAGCGGAAAACCACGAGAAATCGCGCTCAGAGGTGCCAATCGGGTCTTCGTCCAACGAGAACAGCGAGAGTGATCGCCCCGACAGCGAGGCCTTGAGCCTGCCGTCCTTTGTGGCGGGCTCCGGAACGCTTGACCGGCTGGTCGACACCGCCCGCGACTATGCGCGCGCGGCGGCGTCTGACAACACGCTGAAGGCCTACGCGAAGGATTGGGCGCACTTCGCGCGCTGGTGCCGGATGAAGGGCACGGAACCGCTGCCTCCGTCGCCGGAAATGATCGGGCTCTACCTAGCGGATCTGGCGTCCGGGTCGGGACCCTCTCCTGCCCGATCGGTCAGCACCATCGACCGCCGCCTGTCGGGCCTCGCTTGGAACTATGCGCAGCGCGGCTTTGCCCTCGATCGCAAGAACAGGCACATCGCGACAGTGCTGGCGGGGATCAAGCGCAAGCACGCGCGTCCGCCGGTTCAGAAGGAAGCGATCCTGGCAGAAAACATTCTCGCGATGGTCGCCACCCTGCCCTATGATCTGCGCGGGCTGCGGGATCGGGCGATCCTGCTGGTGGGATATACCGGAGGCTTGCGCCGCTCGGAAATCGTGAGCCTCGACGTCCACAAAGATGATACGCCGGATTCCGGCGGCTGGATCGAGATCCTGGAGAAAGGTGCCCTGCTCACGCTCAACGCCAAGACCGGCTGGCGCGAGGTCGAGATCGGCCGCGGCTCCAGTGATCAGACCTGCCCCGTGCGTGCGCTCGAGCAGTGGCTGCATTTCGCCAAGATCGACTTCGGTCCGGTCTTCGTCGGCACCTCACGGGATGGCAAACGAGCGTCCGAAACCAGACTGAACGACAAGCATGTGGCCCGCCTGATCAAGCGCACGGTCCTAGACGCCGGCATCCGATCCGAGCTACCCGAAAAGGAGCGCCTGGCTCTGTTCTCCGGTCACTCGCTGCGTGCTGGTCTCGCGAGTTCAGCAGAAGTCGACGAACGCTATGTCCAGAAGCAGCTCGGGCACGCCTCGGCCGAGATGACCCGCCGCTACCAGCGCCGGCGCGACCGGTTCCGCGTGAACCTGACCAAGGCCGCCGGACTCTGACCCCCTGCCCCATCATGCCGCCTGTCCACTGAGCCTGCCATAGAAGCTGCGCTCGAGATGCAGCTCGCCTGCCCCGGCCTTCTCGACCATGCCGCGCAGATATCCGCCCGGCGAGGAGACTTCACCCGCGCAATGCTTCTCGAAGACCAACGCCAGCGCTGCTGTCGCCACCTGTTTGCCCAGCCGGTCCTGTGCCACGTTCCAGGCATGCTCGGACACCCCGATCATCGGCCTGAGTTGACCAGCAACCCGGTGCAGATCGCCCCAATCTTTAAGGAACCCGCCCATATTGCGCGCCCAGGATGCGAATTCCGGACAGGCCTGCATGATTGTGGGCAGATCGAGCGCCGTGCGCTTCTTGCGCACCTCGGCAACCCATTCTTCCAGCTCTCTATCAACCCGATCCTCGGTCTGAGCATTGGGCACCACGGCGGCGGCTTCCTCTTTTTCAGAGGAATTACTAGTTACAGGATCAAGTTGGTTTGTAATTAGTATATGAGGTTCGGAAGTGACCTCCCTGGGGTTCATTTCTTGAGTCTTCTTAGAAACTTGTTCCATGGTTTCAGGCGTGTTTTCCACAGGCTCAACGACCTGAGTTGCCTTGAGATAAGCCGCTTCGACACGCTCCTGGAGCTCCTTGAACCAGCCCAGCAGCCGTGCAAGCTGCGCGGACGCTTCATGGCGGCGCGGAAGCCGGTCCAGAAGCTCCTCGAAGAGCCCCGTGAACTGCGTCCAGGGCCCGCGCAGCGCGCTGCTGACGGCTGCCTCGATCCGCGCGCGGATCATGCGGCGTGCCACGGTGATCTGACGCTTCAGGCGTTGGCAGAGCTCGCGCTCGGCCTGCAAATCGGCATGAAGCTCCTCGAACTCATCGACACGGGCTGAAAGCGGCGACAGATCGAAGCCATAGGCCTCGACGATGCGCCCCTCGGCGTCCCTGCGGCCCCACCGCTTGCCGTTTGGGCTGTCCTGGAAGGAGATCACGCCGATCTCGGCCAGGCGCCGTGCATGGCGCTTGAGTGCGGAGAGCGAGAAGCCCGTCTGTTCCATCAGATAGGCGTTCGAGGCCCAGACGATCGGGCGCTGCCCCTCCTCCCAGTCCTGGGCCTGGGTAAAGGCCCCGAGCGTGTCAAGAAGCATCATGTCTCCGGCCTTGAGGCCAATATAGGCCCCTACCCGCTTCACAGCGACAAAAGCCCGCGTTTTGGGCACAGCTACCTGTTCACCGGCTTGGGCAAGTTGCTCTGCAATGCCAAGACCCGGTGTCGGCTTGCGCCATCCTGAGGGCTGCCACGCGATGGGCATATCTCTCCCGTGCTGAGGCATACCTGCCTCAGTCGCTC
>NZ_LWGH01000689.1:0-1973 GCF_001635395.1 Sulfitobacter sp. HI0129
AGGCGCTCGTGGTCGTTCTGGTCTTTTTGCACGGCTGGTCGCCCAATTCCCCCCTCGCCCTGATCGGGGCCTACCGCTACGTCGCCATCGGCCTGCCCATCATGCTGCTCAGTATGTTCGTGCTGATCGCTGCCGCCCTGCCTGCCCAATCGCTCGACCTGCGCGAAATCGTGATATCGCAGGAAGACATCTGGAACGTCATCCGCCAACCGCTGGGCCTGCCGCTTTTCCTGCTGCTGGGCCTGTCGCTGACCCTGCGCGGCCCGTTCGACTATGCCGACAGCACCGACCTCGCAGGCGGCACCGCTGCCGAGGATTCAGGCGCGTACCGGGCGGGCTGGCAGGTTGCCCGCCTGACGATGCTGGTGGGCTTTTCGGCGGTCGCCGCCACGGCCTTCCTCGGCGGGTATCTGGGTCCTGTCCTTCCCGGGCCGGTCTGGCTGGCGCTGAAGACGCTCGTTGTCATGGTGCTCGTGATCGGGTTGTCCCATCTGCTGGCGCGGATGCCCGTGGCGCGGATGCTGGGGCTGATCTGGAAGGTGCTGCTGCCCATCGCCTTCGTTGACCTGCTGCTGGCCGGACTGGTGGCGCTGGCATGACGGATATCGCCTTCTATACCCTCTCCGCCCTCGCGATCTGGAGCGGCTGGCGCGTCTTCCGGGTCGACTCGATGATCCGCGCGACATTCGCGCTGATGGTTTCCTTCATCTCCGTCGCGGGGATCGCGTTGCTGATGTCCGCCGATTACATTGGGGTCGCCACGGTCTTCATGATGGCGGTCGAGATGATGGTCATGGCCCTTTTCATGGTGATGTTCATGATGAACCCCGCCGGGCTCAACCCGATGCAGATGGTCCACCAGTACCGGTTTTCGATCGGTGCCGGCATCGTCGCCTTCATCGGGCTTTCGGTCGCAGTGCTGGCCACGAACCTGCCCCATAATCCCCTGCCCGCGGGCCGCGATACCATGCGCGATCTGGGCATCGAACTGCTGGGCGCCTCGATGCTGATCTTTGAAACAGCCGGGGTCACGCTGCTGGCCACCATGCTGGGCGCCGTCGCCCTGTCGAGCCGCAACGGAAGGTTCGGCAATTCCGAAGAAGGCGCGCTACCGCCGGGTCTGCACCCGGGCGGCACCCCCGCCGGTCGCAAGGTCGAAAAGGGCGGAGGTCATGGTGGGCACGGTGGCCACGGCGGTCATGGTGGTCACGGGGGACACGGCGACCATGGCATGAAAGAGTCTGACAAGGCGGGCGACAAGGGCGACACCGACGCGGGCCATATGCACCACCACGCCCCCGCCCCTGACGAAGATCACCAGCACACCCCGAAGAAGGAGCATTGAGATGACATTGACCGCCATCCTCATCGTCGCCTCCGCGCTCTTCGGGATCGGACTGTTCGGCGCGCTGTCGCAGAAGTCCTTCGTCATGCTGATGATGGGGCTTGAGCTGATGCTGAACGGCACCCTGCTGGCGGCGGTGGGCTTCTGGTCCTTCACGCTCGCGGGCGCGCCCGAGGGGCAGTTGCTCGCCATCCTGATCATGGCCGTCATGGCCGTCGAACTGGCCATCGGCTTCGCCCTCGTGGTGGCCGTCTATCGCAAACGGCAGGCCGATGTGATCGAAGCGCTGGGGACGATGAAGCAATGACGCTCTGGCTCCTCCCCCTCCTGCCCATCGTCGCGGGCGCGATCATCGCCGCGATGGGCGACCGGCCCCGGGGCTGGCTCGGCTTCTGGGCCGTGACCGTCATGGCGCTCACCTTCGCGATCGCCCTCGTCGCCGTCCTGCAGGACTGGACGGGCAGCCTGATCTGGTCCGACGCGATCCGCCTTTCCGCCGCCTTCACGCCCATATCGGCAGCGGTGGCGCTGATGGTGCCCGTCGTCGCGCTGGCCGTTATCTTCCACGCCGCGCAGCACGAAAAATCAAAGGGCCTCGGGCGTCTCGTCGGGCTGATGATCCTCTTTG
>NZ_LWGH01000690.1:0-1770 GCF_001635395.1 Sulfitobacter sp. HI0129
CCGCGAGATAGGTCGCCGCTTCCGGCAACAGCAGATGTGTCAGGTGCAATTCCGCGAGCGCAAGGTCGGTGGCCGCCTCCTCCGGCGCCATGTCGAAGGGGGAGGCCGCGATGACCCCGTCCACGATGGCGCGCCGCTGTAACAGGAAGTCACCCTGCCCCAGAACAACGAAGTTCAGGGTCGCGAACGGCCCCTCCTCCTGTGCCCGCAAAGGGGGTGGCAGGAACAGCACAAGAGACAGGGCAAGGCAAAGTATCTTTAGCATGACAAGAAAGAAAGACACAATTTCCTTGCTTTTGTCCAGTTTATATTTCAATGTATCCTTGCAATCCATGTTTATACTTGCATCGCATAAGGACAGGAGCACGGCGCATGACGGAAGCAAGCTACCTTGGCATGTCCCTTGCCGCGTCTTTGCAGCGCCAGCTCGACGTCACCTCCAACAATATCGCCAACGCGAACACCGCCGGGTACAAGGGCGAACACGTCGTCTTCGAAACCTTTGTCCAGCAAAACGCCGGCGCGGATCAGGATCCGGCCAATTTCGTGCGGGATCGCGGCTCCTACGTCGACATGCGGCCCGGCGCGTTGGTGCAGACAGGCAATCCGCTGGACCTCGCGCTCAACGGCGAAGGCTGGTTCAGCTATCGCACCGAAACCGGGCAGCGCGCCTTCGGCCGTGACGGCGGCTTTGCACTGGATACCGAAGGCAACCTGCGCACGCTTTCGGGCGCGCAGGTTCTCGACGAAGGCGGCGGCCCGATCGTACTGCCCACGCAGGGCCTGGGTGAGCTGACGATCGCCGAAGACGGGACGATCTCGGGCAGTGAAACCGGCCCGCTGGGCAAGGTCGGCATTTTCGACATTCCCGGCATCCAGAGCTATTCGCGCATCGGCGCGGGCATGTTCGTGGCACCCGCAGGGGCCCCCGCACCGGAGGCTTCCACCACCACGCAGGTCATGCAGGGCGCGCTCGAAGGCAGCAACGTGAACCCGATCCGCGAAATGACCCGCCTGATCGACGTGCAACGCGCCTATGAGCGCACCAACACCATGATGGGCAACGCCGACGGCCTGCAACGCGATGCGCTCAAGCGCATCGGACAGGCCGTGTGACCCGACCCGAGGAAGGATACCGAAGATGAAGGCACTCAGCATCGCGGCCACCGGCATGATGGCCCAGCAGACCAACGTCGATGTGATCTCCAACAACATCGCCAACGCCAATACCACCGCCTTCAAATCCAGCCGGGCGGCGTTTCAGGACCTGATTTACCAATCGATGCAGCGCGAAGGCGCGGCAACCTCCGCAGACGGCTCCGCCCGCCCCGTGGGTGTCGACATCGGCCTTGGCGTCCAGACGGCGGGCACCGTGCGGCTCAACACCCAGGGCGGCATGATCCTGACGGAGAACGAATTGAACGTCGCCATCGACGGCACCGGGTTCTTCACCGTGCAGATGCCCGATGGCACGCAGGCCTATACCCGCGACGGCACCTTCCAGCTTTCGGCGGAGGGGGAGCTTGTGACCATGCAGGGCTACCGGGTCGATCCCGGCATCGTCGTGCCGGAAAACACCAAATCCGTCGACATCAGCGAACAGGGCATCGTCACCGCTTTCGTCGAAAACGACCCAAACCCCGTGGAACTGGGCCAGCTCAGCCTCGCGACCTTCATCAACGAACCGGGCATGCGCGCGGTCGGCGACAACTTCCTGCTGGCCACCGAAGCCTCGGGGGAGGCGCAGGTGCTCAACCCCGGCGATCCCGG
>NZ_LWGH01000691.1:0-1726 GCF_001635395.1 Sulfitobacter sp. HI0129
TGACGCACCGCGACATGGGGCCGGTGTCGCGCTACCTCGGCCCCTGGGTGCCGCAGGAGACGCTGATCTGGCAGGATCCGGTACCGGCCGTGGATCACGAGTTGATAGACGCGGAGGACGCGCGCGCGCTGAAGGCCAAGGTGCTGGAAACCGGGCTGAGCGTTTCCGAACTGGTGTCGACCGCATGGGCCTCTGCCGCGTCCTTCCGCGGGTCGGACAAGCGGGGCGGTGCCAATGGCGCGCGCATCCGTCTGGAGCCGCTGAAGAACTGGGAAGTGAACCGGCCTGAGCAGCTGTCCAAGGTGCTGGACACGCTGGAAGGCGTGGGGAGCGAGTTCAACGACGCACAGAAGGGCGGCAAGAAAATCTCCATCGCCGACCTGATCGTGCTGGCCGGTGACGCCGGTGTCGAGAAGGCCGCGAAGGATGCGGGCCACGATGTGGAGGTGCCCTTCACCCCCGGCCGGACCGATGCGACGCAGGAGCAGACGGACGTGGAATCCATGGCCGTTCTGGAGCCTGTGGCGGACGGTTTCCGCAACTACCAGAAGCGGGAGTATTCCAAGTCTTCGGGCGAGTTGCTGATCGACCGCGCGCAGCTTCTGACGCTGAACGCGCCGGAGATGACCGTGCTGATCGGCGGGCTGCGGGTTCTGGGGGCCAACTACGACGGGTCCGACCGCGGCGTCTTTACCGACCGCCCCGGCCAGCTGACGAACGATTTCTTCGTCAACCTGCTGGACATGGGCACCGTGTGGAAAGTCTCCGACGAGGATGACCACCTGTTCATCGGGCGGGACCGCAAGACGGAGGAGCCCAAGTGGAAGGGCAGCCGCGTGGACCTGATCTTCGGCTCCAACTCGCAGCTGCGTGCGCTGGCCGAGGTCTATGCTAGCAAGGATGCCGAAGAGGCCTTTGTGCCCAACTTCGTGAAGGCCTGGACCAAGGTGATGAACGCGGACCGCTTCGACGTGAAGTAAGGCCTGCAAGGCATTGTTGAAAAAGAGAAACGCGGCCCCTCGGGGTCGCGTTTTTCATGTTCGGGGGTGGAAAGGCGGAGGGCGCTGCCCTCCGGGCCTCCCGGGATTTGGGGCCATTTGGAAGGGGGGAAACGTTCCTGCCCCTTCCGCGGACCGAGGCGGTCAGTCCAGCCCGGCCAGCACCTTGTCGAGCGTTGCGGGCAGGTCGCGGACGCGGACGCCAGTGGCGTTATGGATCGCGTTCACCACAGCACCGGCGGCGCCGCAGATGCCAAGCTCTCCTATCCCCTTGACCTGCATCGGGTTGCTCCATGGATCGCGTTCTTCCAGCAGGTCCACGGTGATCTGGGGCACGTCGGCGTTGACCGGCAGATGGTATTCGGCGAAGTCGCGGTTCACGATATGGCCGTCCCGGGGATCGTGGATCAGCTCTTCGGTGAGGGCCATGCCGATGCCGAAGGTCATGCCGCCAAGGCATTGGGACCGTGCCGTTTTTGGGTTGAGGATACGGCCCGCAGCGAATGTGCCGTGCAGCCGGCGGACGCGGGTTTCGCCGGTGACGGAATTGACCGCCACTTCGCAGAAATAGGCCCCCCACGTCGCCTGCCGCACCTTGTCGGAGGTATCGCCGGCCTCGATCTCGCCCAAGCTTTCGAGCGGTTCGTTCAGCAGGTCGCCGAGCGGCGTGCTGCGGTTGTCGGCGATGGCCTGACCGTCCTTCAGCGTCAGTTGCTCTTCGCTGGTGC
>NZ_LWGH01000692.1:0-882 GCF_001635395.1 Sulfitobacter sp. HI0129
AAGGACAAGCCGTCGAAGGATTTCGTCAGCGACGCTTTCGCCCATGCGAAGTTCATCGCCTATAACAGCCCGGCCATGGCGCTGCTCAAGGCTGCCGGCATCGGCGAAGACCTTGACGACGGTTGCCTTGAACTCGGCGGTTCGGACAGCGCCGAAGCATTCGTGAAAAAATGCCGAAAGCTGCGTTTCTGGGATCGTGAGGCCGTCCTTCAGGCCTGAAGACCCTCGGCCGGGGCGCGCCTGCCCCGGCCTCCTTCACCCTTTTACAAATACTCAAACAGCGACACATCGCGGCCCGGCACCCCCGCCGGTCGGGGCTGATCCGTCAGCCCCTGTCGCTCACCCGTTCCATCGCCCGCCCCACGCTGAAACCATGCAGGATCGTGGAAAGCAGGATCACCAGCGCCACCAGTGACCAAAGTTGGGTTTCGTTCACGAATTCCATGTGCCGCCCCGCGTAGCACAGGTAATAGATCGACCCGATGCCCCGCACGCCATAGATGGACACCACCCCCCGGTCGGTCCGCGACAGGTCCGATCCAAGCAGGGCGACCCACCCCGCGAGGGGCCGGATAACCAGGATCAGCGTCAGCGCGACGATCCCATGCACCCAGGTCAGATCGGCAAAGAGCATCGGCAGGACGCTCCCCAATGCGACCAGCAGAAGAGCCGTCAGCGCATGTTCGATGGATTCCGAAAAATCGTGCAGATGCCGGTGAAAATCGTGGTCCTCTTCCACGCGGCGCAGGGTCAGCCCCATGACGGCCACAGCGATGAAGCCATAGCCCTCGACCAGTTCGGTGGAGCCGTAGCACAACAACACGCCCGCCAGCGCGATGACGCCCGATCCGGTATCCGCCAGAACCCGCCCGCGCGGAATGA
>NZ_LWGH01000693.1:0-936 GCF_001635395.1 Sulfitobacter sp. HI0129
CCGAGTATGAAGCTGATCGGCAGCAGAAGCGCCATTGCCTGGCTAAGCAACTTGTTGATCTCAAACAGCATGCCGGGAATGCTTTTGAGGGACAGTCGGGTACTCTTGCGAAGCGATGTGAAAACAAGAAGCAGCGCTGAGGCATAGAACGGCGCGAGGCGTTCCCAACGCATGAAGACCAGAGCCCAGACTAGGAATGCCAGCACCAGCAGGATCGGCCAGCCTTCGCGTATGGTCTTGCTGATCGACGGCAGTTCGTCTTGTGGAATACCGTCGAGTTCGTGGCGTTCAGCATAGCTGTGCACGTGCCAGTACAAGCCGAAATAGTAGAGAATGCTGGGGATCGCCGCCGCGACGACAATGGTGGAATATGACGTACCGGTGAAGTCGGCCATGATAAAGGCAACCGCCCCCATCACGGGTGGCATCAGCATGCCGCCCGTGGAGGCGCATGCCTCGAGCGCACCGGCGTAGTGCGCCGGAAGACCACCCCTCTTCATGCTCGGGATCGTCATTGTGCCGGTGCTGATGATGTTGCTGAAGATGCTGCCGCTCAGGCTCCCGAAGAAGCCGCTGGCGAGTACGCTCACCTTTCCCGCGCCACCCTTGGCGCGGCCCATACAGGCGTTGGCGAAATTCAGGAAGAAATCGGACGCGCCCGTTGTCACTAAAAGCGACGCAAAGATCAGATAGCCGATGATCGTCTCGCCGATGACCTGAATCAGCACGCCGAGAAGCCCGCTATTGGAGTAGATGTTATAGGCAATAGTGCGGGAAAAGCTGGTTGGCGAGGCCCATAAGATGTCCGGCATCTGGTCGGCATATATCGGGTAGAGGCCCAGCACTATGACGATAGACACGAAGATCAAACCACCGGAGCGGCGCGCGGCCTCGATAATCAGAATAAAGAGCGAAAGCGCGACATAGAACTGCCAG
>NZ_LWGH01000694.1:0-759 GCF_001635395.1 Sulfitobacter sp. HI0129
CGATGCCTGCCCGGTGATGTGCTACATCGCTGACGGCAAGTCGGGGGCTTGCGACCGCTATGCCAACCACGCGGGCGAACTGGTGCGGCTGGACCCGCTCACGGTGATCCAGTCGGGCGCGCAGGCGGTGGCCTTTCTCGATCAGGGGGGAAACGCGCAGGACTGGGACGGTGACGTCATTCAGGGCGGGCGCGCCTTTGTCACGGCGGTGGGTGCGGGCACCACCTATCCCGATTACAAACCCGCCCCCTTCATTGTCAGCCAAGAGGTCGACGGCGTCGACATGGTTACCGTCGTGACCGAGGGGATATTTTCCTACTGCGGCGTCAAGGTGAAGATCGACACGGATCGCCACATCGGCGAGGAACGCGCAATCGTGCGCGTGGAGGGCGAGGCGGTGGGCCACGTGATGACCTCCGAATACGGCTCAAAGATGCTGTCGCTCGGGGGGGTCGAACACCTGACGGGCGGCTCCAAGAAAGAGGGCCGCGTCACCTGCGATGCGCTGCTGCGTCTCTGTAACCGCGAAGCCGTCGAGATGACGATAGACGAGGGCTGCACGCTGGTGGTTCAGGCCGGAAAGGCACCCATCATCAACGGGGTGCCGGAAAAGCTGATGCGGGTGGGCTGCGGTTCCGCCACCATCGGGATGTTCGCCAAGCAGTGGCACGGCCATGTCGACGAGGTCGTCGTGGTGGATGATCATATCACCGGCGTGCTGAGCGAGCATGAGGCGGGCCGGGGGTTGGAGATGACGCC
>NZ_LWGH01000695.1:0-2689 GCF_001635395.1 Sulfitobacter sp. HI0129
TGCCGATCGCCATGGTGGCGACCGGATAGCCGCGCGGCATCTGCACGATGGAATAGAGGGAATCGACACCCGACAGCGCCTTGGTCTGGACCGGAACCCCGATCACGGGCACCCGCGTCTTCGAAGCCATCATGCCGGGCAGATGCGCGGCACCCCCGGCGCCGGCGATGATCACCTGCAGCCCCCGGGCGACAGCCTCGCGCCCATAGTCCCACAGCCGGTCCGGCGTGCGATGGGCGGAGACGATCCGGGTTTCATAGGCAACCCCGAGTTCATCGAGCAGCAGTGCCGCTTCGCGCATGGTGGCCCAGTCGGATTGCGAACCCATGATGATGCCAACGGGCGGGGTGGTCATGCGGCGGAACCTTTCGGTGGGACGTCAGAGCGCGCACTATAGTCAAAGCGAACCGGGGCGCAATGCGCCGCCGCGCCCGCTCAGGCGATGATATCGGGCGTCAGCCGGTCTTCGATCTGGGCGATCTTGTCCTTCAACCGCAACTTGCGCTTTTTGAGGCGCTGCAGCGTGAGCGGATCGGCCGTGCCGCGTTCGACGAGCGCGTGGATCGCATCATCGAGGTCGCGGTGTTCCCGCCGGAAAACCTCCAACTCGACGCGCAGCACATCGTCATTCTTCATCGACAGGTCACTGGGGGCAGTCATGCAAGGGTGATTCCGTTTGTCCCTGAAACCGTCAATATAAGCCCAACCGTCGCAATGGCATAGCCCTTGCACGGTTCCCTGCCGCACCCCATATTCAGTTCAGACGGCTGCCGATCTCGGGGCCGAAAGACTTGACTGTCGCTTGACTTGAAAAGGACGTGTCGCATGACGAAACTGACGCTGGCGTCGTATCCCCATATGCTGGGGTTCGAGCAACTGGAGCGTGTGCTGCAACGCACCGCCAAGGCCGGAAACGAAGGTTATCCGCCCTTCAACATCGAACAAACCTCTGAACTGAGCTACCGCATCACGCTGGCCGTGGCCGGATTTTCGGAACAAGACCTCTCCATAACGGTTGAGGATAGACAATTGGTCATACGGGGCCGTCAGGTCGACGACAGCGGAGACCGGGTGTTTCTACACCGCGGAATCGCCGCCAGACAGTTCCAGCGGTCCTTCGTTCTGGCGGATGGCGTCGATGTCGGAGAGGCCGTGATGGAAAACGGATTGCTGCATGTCGATCTCACTCAGGCCAAGCCCGAGTCGGTCGTACGGACGATCAAGATCAGGAAAGGCTAGGAATATGCATGAATTCGAAGCCCAGCAGAACGACCGTACCGTTTACGTGAAAACCATCGCGGTCACGGATCTGCCGCGCGAAGTGCGCGATCAGGCGGAAGGGCTGGAACAGCTCTATGCCGTCCACGATGCGCAGGGCCAGCAGTTGGCCCTCGTGGGGAACCGCAAGCTGGCGTTCCAACTGGCGCGTCAGCACGATTATGCACCCGTGCTGGTGCATTGACGCCCCGCACGCTATGACAAAGAGAACAGAGGCCGCCTCCGGGCGGCCTTTTTCATAGCGGAGGGGCGATGATCCTCGATTTCGACTGGGTGGATGCCTTTGCGGATGCGCCCTTTGGCGGCAATGGCTGTGCCGTCGTCCATGGCGGTGCGGCACTGCCGGA
Source organism: Sulfitobacter sp. HI0129 (assembly GCF_001635395.1). Classification (NCBI taxonomy): domain Bacteria; kingdom Pseudomonadati; phylum Pseudomonadota; class Alphaproteobacteria; order Rhodobacterales; family Roseobacteraceae; genus Sulfitobacter; species Sulfitobacter sp. HI0129. Next base: position 1,626 of record NZ_LWGH01000695.1, read on the forward strand.
GGCGGTCTGCACGGCCTTTGTGCGGGAAACCTCGCTTGTGGAATGTACATTTACCGGGCCGTCGGAAAAAGCTGATCTGCGGGTGCGTTATTTCCTGGCGGACCGTGAAATTCCTTTCGCCGGTCACCCCACGATCGCAACCGTTGCCGCACTTGTGCACAGGGATCTCGTATCGGGCGATACGCTGATGCTCGAAACGGGGGCAGGGCTCGTCCCGGTAAAGGTCGAAGGCGATCTGATCACCATGACGCAACAGGTCCCCAGCTTCGGCCCGCGCGTACCGGCAGAACTCGTGGCAGCCGTGGGCGGGCTTGACCCGTCTGATATCCTCGGCGAGCCGCAGGTCGTCTCCACCGGCCTGCCCTTTTGTATCGCCGTGGTGAAGGATCGCACCACGCTCGATGCGCTCCGCCTCGACCCAGAGGCATTGGAGCGGTTTCGCGGTCGTCTGGGCGACACGACCCAAACGCCGATGGAACCCTTCTGGGTCACGCTGGGGGGTGGGACGGAAGAGGGCGATACCTATTCCCGCCTGCTGCTGGCGCCGCCGAGCCCGCCGGAAGACCCCTTTACCGGCTCCGCCAGCGGGGCCATGGCCGCCTATCTCTGGGCCGAGGGCCTGTTGGACGGCCCCAAATTCATCGCGGAACAGGGCCACGGCATGGGCCGCCCGGGACGTGCGCAGATCGAGGTGTTGGGCCCTCCGGATGCCATCACCGGCGTGCGCGTCGCGGGTAAGGGTCAGATCGTGATGTCAGGGCAGGTCCATCTGCCGGAACAGGGCGCGTACCGATGACAGCCGATCCGGCCATCGCCATCGCGCCCTACGGCACAAGGTTCGGCAAGACCCTTGCGCAAATCCCGCTCGACGATTTGCACTGGCCCTTGGGTCGTCCCCCGCGACTGGCGCAGGGCCGGGTGGCGGATATGGCGCCCTTCGATCACCTGATCTGCTATCCCAAGACGAACATGCATTTCCTGCCACGGCTGGGGAGCCCTGCGCAGCTCTCGGTGATGGTGGTGGAACCGTCGATCATTCACGCACGACATCTGCGGTATCTGCG
>NZ_LWGH01000696.1:0-1150 GCF_001635395.1 Sulfitobacter sp. HI0129
CCGCGAACGAGATCAGCCCCGAAGCGCTCGCCAAGGTCAACGAGATCGAGAAGAAGGCGAAGAAGATCGGCTTAATGGAATTGACCGAACGGACCTGCAAATGGCCCGTCGGCGACCCCGCGACCGAGGATTTCTGGTTCTGCGGTCTTCCCGTCCAGCAAGGCAAACCCTACTGCGAGGCGCATGTGGGCGTGGCGTTCCAACCCATGAGCGCGCGCCGCGACCGTCGGCGCTGATGCTCTGATCGGGGCGCGACGCCTGCGCCCTGATACCGCATCTATCTGAGGATCGGCGGCTTCGCCGGATCGCTTCCCGGCGCTGTCATACGGGGAGTCTTCTGCAAAGCTTCGGGCTGCGGCAGGTCGAATCGCAGGCCCACCTTCGCCAACCGGGGCACCACGGCATCACCCGCGGCGAAGAAGCCCACGTCCATCTCCCCGGCCTCGATGCCAGAGAATGTCAGCGCCTCGGACGCCGCGCGCACCAGCGCCGGTTGCGCCCGCTCGATGGCCCCGACAAAGCCGAGCAGATGCCCCCTGCCGCCCCCTTCGTATTCAACAGCCACAAGATAGGCCCCGGCCGCCATCCCCGTCGCCGTGGCAAGCTTTGCGTCCAATGCGGTGACAAGGCTTTCGGGAAGGCCCTTCGGTGGCAGAACCTGCTGGATGCGCGTTTCAACCTCGCTCGCGGCCTGCGCCAGCGTTTCACAAAGCCAGTCGATCGCCTCCGGCGGCAGCAACACCGCAGATGGCGCAACATCGAGGTTGATCGCCATGCCCAGCTTTTGCCCCTGCAACATCCCGGCAATGGCGCGCCCCGACAGCGCGACATAGGGTGCCGCCTGCCCCACGTAAGCAGAAAGCCGGGCTGCCCGGTCGAAAACCAGCACATAGGCGTCTTCGTGCAGCACGGGTTCCACCGCGTCGCCCTCCGGTTCGTCCTTCAGCAGCAGGAATAATTCGGAATCCGCAACCCTTTCGTAGAAACGCAACCGCGCCAGATCGTCATCGGCGTCAGCCTGCATCGCGGCATGCGCAGTATCGAGCGGGGTCGTTTCAGTCATCCAGTACATCCCTTACGGCCGCCTGCAGGCGCGGCACCACGTCGGCTTCGAACCATGGGTTCTTCTTCAGCCAACCGGTATTGCGCC
>NZ_LWGH01000697.1:0-916 GCF_001635395.1 Sulfitobacter sp. HI0129
TGTATGTCGCTTTCGTCATCGACGCCTATGCGCGCAAGATCGTTGGCTGGCGCGTCAGCGCCTCGGCGCAGACTGGGTTCGTCCTGGATGCCCTTGAGCAGGCCGTCCATGACCGCAAACCGACGAAGGCCATGGGCTTGGTCCATCACAGCGATCGCGGGTCGCAATATCTGTCCATTCGCTACACCGAAAGGCTGGGCGAGGCCGGCATCGAACCATCTGTTGGCAGTGTTGGCGACAGTTATGACAATGCCTTGGCCGAAACCATCAACGGCCTCTACAAGGCTGAAGTCATCCATCGGCGCGGCCCTTGGCGCAGCTTCGAGAGCGTCGAATTCGCCACGCTGGAATGGGTGGACTGGTTCAACAATCGCCGCCTCCTCGAACCTATCGGGAACATCCCGCCCGCCGAGGCAGAGGCCAACTTCTACGCAGCTCTGGAAACCGAAGACATGGCCGCGTAACTAACGACAATCAGCCTCCGGCAAACCCGGGGCGGTTCATTGCGTCGCCGATGACGCGCTTCGTGCCGGTGATGGAGGCGCGGGGCGCGCGGATCGTGACGATCGCGGGCAGTCACCTGTCGATGCTGACCGAACCCGAGGAGACGCTGGAGGCGATCCTTGCAACGCCCTGACGCACGGGCGCGCAGGTGCCACGCAAAAGCGGCGCCCGACTTGCGAGGGGCGCCGCTGAGCGAACCCGCCGGGGCGGGATGCCGGTTTCCGGGGTTAGCTGCCGACAACTGCGCCGGCCGCGCTTCCCCCCATCAGCTTCTGTTGCCCATAGAGCAGGACAATGGCCGCGAGCGGCAGCAGCGCGAAGGCCGGGTGCAGGCCGGTCAGGAAGAAGCTGGCCACCCCGATTGCGATCAGGACCAGCCGCATCACCACCGACACCCGCCGCGCCAGATACC
>NZ_LWGH01000698.1:0-12381 GCF_001635395.1 Sulfitobacter sp. HI0129
CTCGTTTTCCAGCACGAGGTCCCGCAGGTAGGTGCCAGTTTCGTTGCGGCGCGCCTGCAGGCTCAGTTCGGTGCGCCCGCCCAGAACCGCATCCGCCTGCTCGATCCCCAGCGACAGGTCCTGCGTGCTGCCCGCGACGGCAAGGTCGAACATCCCGCTCAGCGGGGTGACGGTGCCCTTGAGCGCCAGCGCGGTCTGCCCGTCGAGGTCCTGCCCCGCAAGAGCGGAGAACCGCGACAGATTAGACGCCTTCAGCGTCGCGTCGAGCCGGGTCAGGAACCCCTGATCAAAACCGTTGACCACCGCCTGCCCGGTCAGCCCGTAATCGGCCCCCGACAGGTCCAGCCCCGAAATGCGCAGCGGCGAGCCTTCGATATAGTTGATCTCTGCCGCGCCGGAAATCGCGCTGCCCACCGCTTCGGAAACCGCGGGATCGGTAAACTCCATCCCCTGGGTGGCAAAGGTGAGGTCACCTAGGAATTGACCGACAGACCCGAGTTCGCCCTGCAGGGTGCCGACAAGCTCCAGTTCCGTGTCCTCGATCTTGACGCCGGTGGTTTCCAGCGCCCGGATATCGAAACGACCGTCGAAGGCTTCCCCATCGGCGGCATCATAATTCACGTCGAGCCCCACGCGTTGCACGGTGGTGGCTTCCCCGGAAACCGGCAGCAGCACCCGGGTGCCATCCGCGTTCTCGACCACGCCCTCGATGTCGATGAAGGTCGGCCATTTTTCCTGGTTGAGGTTCACCCGGCCCGCGAGCTTCGCGGCCTGCGTGTCCAGCGCGAAGGACGAAACCTCGATCGCGCCATTGCCTTCCAGCAGCGCATCGATCGTCAGCTTCACGTCTTCGCCAAAGAATTCGCGGTAGCGCGGGGCCAGCAGCGCCGTGATGTCGCCGCCGATATCGGCCTGTATGCGGCGGTCCGGCATGTCGGAGGCGCGGCGCGGGGTCTGGGTGCCCAGCACGATCTGCCCCGCCAGCCGCTCGGTATCGTCGGTGGCGATCACCACCTGCGTTTCCAGCGCGTCAACTGGGCCGGAGCCCTCTACCGTCAGGCTCACCGAAGGCTGATCCGGAATATTCAGCAGACGGGCCGCGATGCCCTCCTCCTCTTCCTCAAGCTTCAGCAGCAGGTCGAGAATGCCTTCGGAGCGCTGGTAATCCGCGCTGATCTCGAAGACGCCCCGTTTGTCATCCGTCCGCTGTGCGAGAAAGGCAAGGCGCGCCACGTCATCCGTCAATCGGGCATCGGCGGTCACGGAAAGCTGGGCCTCTTCACCGAGGATGGGCGCGCCGAGGTTGATCTCTTCCACCCCGAAGTCCGCAATCTCGATAGAGACGGGCAGATCCGGCAGGCTGAAGGGCTGGGCCTCGGCTTCGGGCAAGTCGTTGCCCTGCGATACGGGCAGCCGCGGCAGGTCGAGCCGCTGGGCGGTCAGGCTTTCGACTTCCAGCCGCCCGCGCAGCAAGGCGGACCGGTTCCAGTCCAGCACCACGTCCGTCAGCGTCAGCCAGATGCCTTCGTCATCCGCGATGGTCATCTGATCGAACGAGGCCTGCGAACTGAGCGCGCCGCGGAACCCGTCGATGGACACCGTGCGCCCCGAACCGCTCAGCGCGTTCTGGATTGCATTGGTCAGAAACCCTTTGTCATCGTCCTGCGCCATGGCCGGGGCCAGACCCAGTGTCAGCAGGAAAACGATCGTCGACAGGAACCGCGAAACATGCATCAGAAGGACTGCCCTATGCCGATATAAACCTGAAAATTCTCATCCGTCGCGGGGCCGGAGGTCGGCACCGCCACATCCAGCCGGATGGGGCCGATGCCGGTGGCATACCGCAGACCGATCCCCCCGCCCGAATGCCATTCGCCGCTGCCGTCATAGAATTCTTCGGCGCCGACATAGCCGCCGTCCACGAATCCCACGAGGCCAATGGCCTCCGTCACGGTAAAGCGCGCCTCAGCCGACAGGCCGACAAAGCTGCGCCCGCCTACGATGTTACCCCCGCCGAGGTTGACGCCGAGGCTCTGGTAGGGCTGGCCGCGCACCGTTCCCCCGCCGCCGGAGTAGAAAAGGTAATCCGCCGGCGCGTCCCTGAGGTCCGGACCATAGACGGAGCCGAGTTGCCCGCGCAGCGCGAAGGTCACGGGGCGCTCGGTGCCGAATGTCTTGTAGCCGCGCAGATCCGCGTAGCTGCGCAGACCGTTGTCTGCCCCGCGCAGCGCGATGAAGGGGGTCAGCGCGACCCTGGCGAAATAGCCGTCCTTCGCGTCCAGCCGGTCGTCGCGATAATCGAATTCCGCGCTCAGGGGCAGGGTCAGGAGCGTGTAGCGGTTGGTTCCGAAGGCATCCCGCGTCTCCGCGGTGCGCAGCCCCACGCCCAGCGTATAGGTCCGGTTTTCATTGGCGATCCTTTCGATCCCCGCCTCCAGATCGAGCTGGCGGGAGAAGAAGTTCACCTCGTCCAGCTGCTCCAGTTCGGCCAGCGCATAGAAATCGGTATCCTCGTTGAACGTCGCGGGCCGTTCGAACCGGGCGGTAAGCCGGTAGTCGGTCCCGCCCGAATTGCCGCCGATGCCCGAAACCTCGGCCTCCAGCCGCAGACGCTCCGCCCCGCCCAGAAGGTTGCGATGCAGCCAGAACGTGCTGAGCGCGAGCCCCTCGACAGTGGACACCTCCGCNCCGAAGCCGAAGCGGCGGGGCGGTGCCTCCGTCACCTGCGCGGTGATCGGCAGGGTCGCGTCAGGGCCGATCTGCTCCGCCTCGATCAGGGCGACGGCGCTGAAGGCGCGGGTGCGGCGCAGGCGGCGGGTCGCAAGTTCCAGCTCTTCAGGCGAAAACACCTCTCCCGTGGGGAGGCCCGCGATCTCCAGAATACGCTCGGTCCGGACGGCGCGGTTGCCGGTGACGGTCAGCGGGCCGAAGCGCAGGCGCGGCCCCGGGGCCAGCAGTAGGTCCGCATCGACCGCGCGGGCCTCGTGCCGCGCGGTCAGTTCCTGATTGGCCAGTTCGGCCTTGGCGTGGCCCTGATCGCGCCAGCCGCTGACCCCGGCGGCGACCGTATCCTTGAGCACGCCGAGGCTGGCGGTGGCCCCTGTCGCGAATTCCTCGGGCATTTCCGTGCCCGGGGCCACGGGCGCGATGCGCGTCCGGCCAAAGCGGAACTTCGGCCCGGTGTTCACGGCAATGACCAACTGGCGGATTTCACGCGGCGGATCGACCGGCGGAATGGCCGCGGCATCGATCCCGTCCAGCGTGATGGTCAGCGCGGGGCCGAAATAGCCTTCGTCGTAAAGGACGGTCAACAGGCGCTTGTAGTCCGCCTGCGCGGCTGCCAGCAGTTCCTGATTGCTGGGGTCGGCGTCTTCGGCGGTCAGTTCCACCAAAAGGGAGCCTCCGGCCAGCGTGCGATAAAGATCGGTGTCCTCGGGCACGCCCGTGATGCGCAACTCCGCCGCATGACCCGCGCCCGCCACGGCAAGGCACAAGGCCATCAGCCCCGCGCGCATGGTTCCACCGATACCGGATATCTTTCGCATCACGCGGCCTCTCCCCCCGTCCATGTTACGTCGACCTTCCCTGTCGGGCCTCCGCGCCGGACTTATTGCTCTTCATCATCGTGACAATTGAATAGGAACCTAAAGGAATTCGCCCGTCGCCCGCAATCCGAGACTGGGGCCTTTGCCCGGGGGCGGGCCAAAATTGCGGCCACGTTTCAGTGATCTCACGCTCCGCTCGCCCCAGCTTGGCGGGTTCCTGCCGAGGCATTACCGGCGATTCCCGCAAGGCGAGTGTTCGCGCGTCGGCGCGGCGCTTCGTGATACTGAAAGAGAGTGAAAGTGGTGCGGTCGGAGAGACTCGAACTCTCACGGGTGTTACCCCACAGCGACCTCAACGCTGCGCGTCTACCATTCCGCCACGACCGCACGCCATGGATGGTAGGCGGGGGTTTAGCCAAACTCAGAAGGGTTGTGAAGTGCAAAAGAGCAGCCTTTTTTCACCGTGTGCGATCCGCCCCCTCCCCACGCGGCCTTATCGGTGTGAACGCCTCCTCGGGCTTGAAAAATCCTGCTTCGGGCCTGATCTTTGAACCAACCCACGCCAGGAGAGAGACATGACCGACCAGACAGCGCAACAGAACGGCCCCATCGTTCAGGTGGACATCGTATCCGACGTCATGTGCCCCTGGTGCATCGTCGGTTTTCGCCAGTTGGAACAGGCCCTCGGCATGACCGGTACGGGTGCCTACATCCGCTGGCATCCGTTCGAGTTGAACCCCAACATGCCGCCAGAGGGGCAGAACCTGTCCGAACATATCATGGAAAAATACGGCAGCACGCCGGAGCAGAGCGCGCAGAACCGCGCCTATCTGCAGGAACTGGGCGCCTCGCTGGGCATCGAATTCCGGTATGATGCCGACAGCCGCATCGTGAACAGCTTCGAGGCGCATCAGTTGCTCGACTGGGCGGTGAGCAAGAGCAAGCAGCATCCCCTGATGATGGCCCTCTTCGAGGCGCATTTCACCGCAGGTCGCGATGTCTCCGACCGCGAGGTGCTGATCGACGTCGCGCAGAGCGTGGGCCTTGATGCCGAAGAAGCGCGCGAGGTGCTGGAAAGCGGCAGCCAGGCCCAGGACACCCGCGCACGGGAAAATTTCTGGACCTCCCGGGGGATTTCCGGTGTCCCCTCCATGGTCTTTGACGGCAAGTATCTGTTGACCGGGGCGCAGGGGGCGGACACCTATGCGCAGATGCTGCGCAAGGTCGTCGCAGAGAAAGAGGCCGCCTGACGCAACCGCGCCCGGGCCGCAACAGGGCGAACGCAATGGTCGAATGGATCACCAGCGACGGGCTGACCGACTACCGCACCGCCGAGGCGTGGATGGAGGCGCGGGCGGAGGCGATTGCTGCGGGCGAGGCATCCGAGTGTATCTGGCTTCTGGAGCATCCGCCGCTCTATACCGCAGGCACCTCCGCCCGCGTGGAGGACCTGCGCGATCCGCAGCGTTTCAATGTCTATCCCACCAAGCGCGGCGGACAATATACCTACCACGGTCCCGGGCAGCGCGTGGCCTATGTGATGCTCAACGTGGGCGCACGCGGGCGTGACGTGCGCGCATTTGTCCAGCAACTGGAACACTGGGTGATCGAGACGCTCGCCACCTTCAACCTGCGCGGCGAGATCCGCGAGGGCCGTGTGGGCGTCTGGGTGGAACGGCCCGACAGGCCGCGCGGGCCGGACGGCGCGGTGGCCGAAGACAAGATCGCCGCCATCGGCATCCGCCTGCGCCGCTGGGTCAGCTTTCACGGAATCAGCCTGAACGTCGAACCCGATCTTGCGCATTTCGATGGCATCGTGCCCTGCGGCATCACGCGCCACGGGGTCACCTCGCTGGTCGATCTGGGCCTGCCGGTGACGATGGCGGATGTAGACGTTGCGCTGCGCGCGACCTTCGAACAGGTCTTCGGCGATGCCGTGCGCCCTGCCCCGCAGCGGGATACACCCCCTGCCCGGCCCCTTCCGCAAGCTCCCTGAAGGGGCTTTCGCGCCTGCGGAAAACTTCTTCCCTGCGGCAAACGCGCCCATTGCTCCCCGTGCGGGTTCGGCCTAAAACACCCCCCGAGACAGCAGCGCACGCCCGTGCGGGCGCTTGCGTGCAACCATAACCCAGGAGGGACCGCATGGCAGACGCAGCCATCCACGGCCATGACCACCACGATGAGCGCGGCTTCTTCACGCGCTGGTTCATGTCCACCAACCACAAAGACATCGGTATTCTCTACCTGATCGTCGCCGCTGCCGCCGGCTTCGTCTCGGTGGCCTTCACGATGTACATGCGCCACGAGCTCGCCTATCCCGGCGTGCAGTACATGTGCATGGAAGGCGCGCGTCTCTTCGCGTCGGAGGCGACCTGCACGCCCAATGGCCACCTTTGGAACGTGCTGATCACCGGTCACGGCATCCTGATGATGTTCTTCGTGGTGATTCCGGCGCTCTTCGGTGGATTCGGCAACTATTTCATGCCGTTGCAGATCGGTGCGCCCGATATGGCCTTCCCGCGGATGAACAACCTGAGCTTCTGGCTCTACGTGGGCGGTACGACGCTTGCGGTCATCTCGGTCCTCGCGCCGGGGGGTAACGGTCAGGCCGGTTCCGGTGTGGGCTGGGTGCTCTATCCGCCGCTGTCGGTGAAAGAGGGCGGGATGTCGATGGACTTCGCGATCTTCGCGGTCCACGTCTCCGGTGCCTCGTCGATCCTGGGTGCGATCAACATGATCACCACCTTCCTGAACATGCGCGCCCCCGGCATGACGCTGTTCAAGGTGCCGCTGTTCTCCTGGTCGATCTTCGTTACATCGTGGCTGATTCTGCTGTCCCTGCCGGTTCTGGCGGGTGCGATCACCATGCTGCTGATGGACCGTAACTTCGGTTTCGCCTTCTTCGATCCCGCAGGGGGCGGAGACCCGGTGCTGTACCAGCACATCCTGTGGTTCTTCGGCCACCCGGAAGTCTACATCATCATCCTGCCGGGCTTCGGCATCATCAGCCACGTCATCGCGACCTTCTCGCGCAAGCCGATCTTCGGTTACCTGCCGATGGTCTGGGCGATCATCGCGATCGGCGCACTGGGCTTCGTCGTCTGGGCGCACCACATGTATACCGTGGGCATGACCCTGAACCAGCAGGCCTACTTCATGCTGGCCACCATGGTCATCGCGGTGCCCACAGGCGTGAAGGTTTTCAGCTGGATCGCGACAATGTGGGGCGGCTCGATCGAGTTCAAGACGCCGATGCTCTGGGCCTTCGGCTTCCTGTTCCTCTTCACCGTGGGCGGCGTTACCGGCATCGTGCTGAGCCAGGCCGCCGTGGACCGCTACTATCACGACACCTACTACGTGGTTGCGCACTTCCACTACGTGATGAGCCTTGGCGCCGTCTTCGCCATCTTCGCAGGTATCTACTTCTACCTGCCCAAGATGTCGGGCCGCATGTATCCCGAATGGGCCGGCAAGCTGCACTTCTGGGCAATGTTCATCGGGGCCAACCTGACGTTCTTCCCGCAGCACTTCCTTGGCCGTCAGGGCATGCCGCGCCGCTATATCGACTACCCGGACGCCTTCGCGACATGGAACCTGGTGTCGAGCTGGGGCGCGCTGATCTCGGGCCTGTCGTTCCTCTTCTTCTTCGGTGTGATCGCCTACACGCTGCTCAAGGGCGCGAAGGTGACGGAGAACAACCCGTGGAACGAATATGCGGATACGCTGGAATGGACCCTGCCCAGCCCGCCGCCGGAGCATACTTTCGAAATTCTTCCCAAGCAGGAAGAATGGGACAAGATGCCGAACCACTAAGGCGGCAATGCGTCAAAACGATCAAAGGGGCTCCGACGGCGGTCGGGGCCCCTTTGCCTTGTCCTGCCCCCGTGGCGGAACTGTTCAAAAGGCGATATTGCGGCTACATTCGGTCTCATAGTTCAAGAGGGTTATCAAATTGGCGAATTCAGTTATCGAAGAAGACCTGACCATCGAGGGCGACATCCGTTCCGAAGACGGCCAGATCGAAGTGAAGGGGCAGATCACCGGCGATGTTACCGCGCTCTCGGTCTCCGTCACCCAGAACGGCGCCATCAAGGGGGCACTCACGGCGAAATCGATCTCCATCGACGGGCGGCACAACGGCTCGCTGACCTGCGAGGATCTCACGCTGGCCTCGTCCTGTACGGTTCAGGCCGACATCTCGGCCAAGACGCTGAGCACGCAAAGCGGCGCGCGGGTGGCCGGTTCCATCCAGATCAGCGGGCGCTGAAGGCCCCCTGCCCCGGTCACGAAGTTTGTGGATTGTCCACAGACTTTACCGGTCATTACATTCCATCACGTCGTTCATTGTTCCAACCTAGAATGAACCTGAGGGATAAGTTAGGGCGGTTTAAATTCGGTTGATGGCCATGTGGTCAGCCGAAGGTATGCAAGCTTCGTAACTTGCCGCCGCGGCAACTCAGGGGGCTGTCCGCCTCGATGCAACTTTCGGCACGGATTAGGAAACAAGGTACTTTCACGGCAAGCAGTCTTTTGCGGCGCATCGAACGAACGATGAAATCGCAAAAAGCAACTTGGCGAGTTAGACTTCAGCCAACGAAATAGTCTAAGGTCGCGACCTAGTAATCAGTAAGTCATATTGGCGGCTGCCATTGCCGCTAACAGTGGCTTGTGAAGGCTTGCTATATCTTTTCCAAGCTGCGCAAGCTGAGCATCTGTTCGTCGAATTTTAATCCCCGCATCCTTGCCTCGATGCACCACAACAATTTCGGCGCCAGGCTCGTCAGGATCCGGAAATCGATGGCCGTGAATTGCGCTGTTTCGCCGCTCTATGATATGAGAAGCTTGGAGTTCCCGGCGAACTTTCTTTAGTTCATCAACGACTGGGCCCGGTTTGCCGAGCTCTTGACAAAGCTCGACCGCTAATTTGGCCCTCATTTCAATATCTAGCCTCCCAGTGACTTTGAGCCCTACCTTTTCGGTTAAATTTAGGGCTGACCAGATTGCATGAGCAAGCAGGAGTTCGAGGTGCGCAAACTGCGCGCAAATATTTCCGATCTGAACGTTCCGATTTGTCATATGTTTCTGCTTGGTGTGTTCCATGATGGTGCCTATAAACTAACTTTATTTACTGATGTTTACCCAACAAATACCAAAACACGGGGGCCCGGTATCCGCAAACCAACGACATTATTAAAATCTGCATCCACGCCCTCCAAACTCGGATCAGACCCCGCTACTTTATGCGGTAAAGTCTGGCTAGGTTCCCATATAAAATTCGGCGACCGACACCCCGACGGTATATTCACTCCTCGCGGGCAACCAATACAATGAGGACGCCGCAAAAATTTTTGCGGCCGGCGGTCAAATTCCCTCTTGCGGCGCCGGGCTGCTATGGGTATCTCACCGGCACCAACGGATGCGGGCGTAGCTCAGGGGTAGAGCATAACCTTGCCAAGGTTAGGGTCGGGCGTTCGAATCGCCTCGCCCGCTCCAATTGGTTTCCTGCGTACCCGGCAGGATCGCAAAGGACCGCTTCGGCGGTCCTTTTGCGTTTCGGGGGTCAGCCGTTGCCCAGCTTCCGCCCACTTCGTTAACACAATTCCTCAACTAAAAGATGAATGTTCGCCACAATTTCGTCCAGTTCTGCTGTAACATTAACGTCAGAAATTCAGTTGCCGTCGGGTTGGGGCGCGGCAATGACCCACAGAGGACGAGAATATGCGCATTCTTGCTGTCGATGACGACCATTTCATCCGTGAACTGCTGCCACTGGTCTTCGCCGAAGCCGGTATTCCTTCTATCGACATCGCCGCGTCCGGTAGCGAAGCGCTGGAGATGATCCGCGAGGCACCGAAACTCTACGAATTCCTTCTGCTCGACATCATGATGCCAGAAATGGACGGAATCGAGCTGTGCCAGAGGGTGCGGAGAATTCCGGGATACCGCGACACGCCGATCCTGATGCTGACCGCCAAGACGGACATCGCATCGATCGAACAGGCCTTTGCCGCCGGGGCGAACGACTACGTGACAAAACCCTTCGACGTGAAGGAGATCGCCAACCGCGTCCATGTGGCCCAGCGCCTTTTCCAGAGCGCGCAGGCTACGCCGCTGCTCGATCCGCACGGGGTGACGGAGGCAGCCCCGCAGGTGCCCGACTTCGCGCTGGAAGACAGCGTGCGGCTGGCCCATACCGAACACATGGTGCTGCCCTTCTCGCTGGGCAACTACCTGTCACAGCTGGAGCGGAACCACCTTGGCGCACGGGTGGTCTTTGCCGCGCGGATCGATCACGTGGGGCCGTTCTTCGCCAGTTGCACCAGCCATGAATTCGCCATCGCGCTGACCGAAGTCGCCGATGCGCTGGCCGAGGTGATCGCCTGCCCCGAGCTGCTCATGGCCTATGACGGCAACGGCACGTTCCTCTGCATCACCTCGCAGGACTCCATGCCCTCCTGGCCGGAGATCGAGAAAAGCCTCACCAAAGTGTTGCAGCAGAGCGGTGCGGTCTATGACGACGGTCGGCCCATGAAGATCACCGTTTCCGTGGGCGGGCCCATGCCGCCCAACGCCAGCCGGACCAAGCGGGTCCGCAAAACCTTCGATCGCGCGCTCGACCGGATCGACCGCCGCCAAAAGCTGAAGCTGCAGGAAGAGGCCGCGGAACGCGCGACCCAGCGGATGCTCAAGGGGCTGACGGTCTAGCGTTCAGTTGATGGGAAACTGGCGCAGGCAGCGGGCCGCGTTGCGCTGATAATCCTGCAACGTCTCTTCCACGCTGCGCCGGTCTCTCACCTGGCGCAGCGCCTGCTTTTTCTGATGCCAGGTGCCGCTCACATGACGATCTAGAATCAGATAGGTGATCTCGATCATCAGGTCCTTCTCAATATCGCTCATCAGTTCGGCCCCGTTGAGCGCCACCGCCGTCAGCGCCAGCGTGTTGGAGCACCGCAGCGCCGCCGCTTCGCGCCCGCTGTAGACCTTGGGCTGGGCCGCGGCGGGGCCTGCCCCGACAGACACGGCCAGCAGGGCCGCAGTGGCCAGCACGGTGGCCCACCTGCGCATCAGAAGACCTTGAAGGTCATCGTGGTCAGCGACCGTTCGATCCCCTCTATGTCCAGCAGCCTGTCGTTGATGAAAACGCCCACGTCCTCCCCCTTCGGGATGTAGAGCTTCATCAGCAGGTCATATTCGCCGGAGGTCGAATAGAGTTCGGAATGGATTTCGCGCAGGGCAATCTCCTCGGCGACACGGTAGGTGGTGCCGGGCTTGCATCTGATCTGGATGAACACGCAGGTGGACATGCGGGTACCTTTCGACTGCATCGCCACAGGCTGACACATGGGGGGGTGCGCTGCAATGGCGATATGGGTCCGGGCCGAACGGCCTTGGCCTGCGGGACGCGCCTGCTATAAGGGCGCCGAGCCGGGAACCGAAGGACACGCCATGCGCCGCACAACCCTGACCCGCAAGACCGCGGAAACCGACATCACCGTGGAAATCGACCTCGACGGTACGGGCAGCTACGACAATGAAACCGGTGTGGGGTTCTTTGATCACATGCTGGACCAACTGGCCCGCCATTCGCTGATCGACATGAAGATCCGGGCGACGGGCGACCTGCATATCGACGATCACCACACGGTTGAGGACGTGGGCATTACGCTTGGCCAGGCGCTCACGCAGGCGCTTGGCGACAAACGCGGCATCCGCCGCTATGGCGCCTGCCTGCTGCCGATGGATGACGCGCTGGTGCGCACGGCGCTGGACCTGTCTGCGCGGCCCTTCCTGATCTGGAACGTGGCCATGCCGACCCCCGCGATCAAATCCTTCGATACGGAACTTGTGCGCGAATTCTTTCAGGCCCTGTCGACCCACGGCGGCATCACGTTGCACATCGACATGCTGCATGGGCTCAACAGCCATCATATCGCCGAGGCGACGTTCAAATCCGTCGCCCGCGCCCTGCGCGAAGCGGTGGAGATCGACCCGCGGAAATCAGGCGAAGTGCCCTCCACCAAAGGCGCGCTCTGATCAATGCTGACCGCCATCGTCGATTACGAATCCGGCAACCTGCATTCGGCCCACAAGGCGTTCGAGCGCATGGCGCGAGAGACAGGCGCGGGCGAGGTCGTGGTCACCTCTGACGCCGATGTGGTGGCGCGGGCGGACCGGATCGTTTTGCCGGGCGACGGGGCCTTCCCCGCCTGCATGGCGGCCCTTTCCGGTGCGGGCGGCCTGCACGCCGCGATGGAGGAAGCCGTCATCGGGCGCGGCCGCCCGTTTCTGGGCATCTGCGTGGGCATGCAGCTCATGGCGCGGCTGGGGCATGAATACACCCCGACCGAGGGCCTGGGATGGATCGACGGCGAAGTCGTGCCCATCGTCCCTTCGGACACGGCGCTGAAGGTGCCCCACATGGGGTGGAACGATCTGGTGCTGGATGCGGCCCATCCCGTGTTCGACGGGCTGGCGGAAGGCGATCACGCCTATTTCGTGCACAGCTATCACATGAAGGTCGCGGCGCGGGATCACCTGCTGGCCCATGTGGACTATGGCGGGGCGGTCACGGCGGTGATCGGGCGCGACACGATGATCGGCATGCAATTCCATCCGGAAAAGAGCCAGACGACGGGCCTGCGCCTCATCTCCAATTTCCTGTCATGGTCCCCCTGACGAACGCCTTTTGGCGCGGTGGCCGTTCCCAAGGCTAGCGGATTCGCTGCCAGGTCATTTCCCGGCATTGCTGGGCATCACAGGGACGCAGCAGGATCCGGTTGCCGTCCACCGACAGGCGGGTTAGCGCACGNCCGTCGGGTAGAACCAACTCCCATGG
>NZ_LWGH01000699.1:0-789 GCF_001635395.1 Sulfitobacter sp. HI0129
AGGTCATCTTCGGTCATGCCGGGCAGCTTGCCGCGCCGGATCTGCTGCGCCACCCCGGCCCGCAGCGCGGCGGTACAGGCGGCATCGGCGAAAAGGCTGAGCGCCTGCGTGACCTCTTCCAACGTCCATGCACCGCAAAGGTCCGCCATCGCCGTCATCAGCGCGATCCGGCGTTTGCCTTTGCGCAGGGCATCGGAAAGGCCCGCGCTGTCCAGCGCACGGGTGAAAGCGATCTCTGCCGCGAGTGCGGATGCCGGATCTTCGGCAGCGCCGCGAAACCAATCGGCTTCCTTTTCCAGAAGGCTCATCAGATAGGGGGCGGCGGATGCCGATCCCGCGACGGCCTCGCGCAGCTCGACCGGCAGGTCGCCCAGCAGGTTCAGCGCATCCCGGGCGCGGTCTGCGTTGTGCACACGGGGGCTGCGGGTCATGCGGGCGGCGAGCGATGTCTGCGTCATGCCGCCAGCATTGATGCGGCACCGGGGCAAGGTCAATCCCGCGGGCGGCGCCCTCGGCGAAAGGGCCGGCACGACGGATATGTAAAAAACATTCACATCGCCCCTTGCAGAGCCATGGGCCGATCCCAATCTATGCAATGTGAAAGACGTTCACATCCACTGCGAAAGGCCCGGCGGCCTTTCCCCAAACGAAAGGTACCGACGATGACGACCATCGCATCCGAAACCCTGAATTCCCCGCGCGGCAACCTTCTTGCCCGCACCGAAGGCTGGCTCGACGCCCGCGGCAAGGCCGCCTGGATCGCCGCGACGGTGGTGGGGTTCGTCCTGT
>NZ_LWGH01000700.1:0-1385 GCF_001635395.1 Sulfitobacter sp. HI0129
ATCGACAGGATGGACGAGGAGGAGATCCGCGCGGCGGCGGAAACCGGCGCGATCCTGACGGTGGAGGAGCATAACGTGACCGGCGGGCTGGGATCCGCCGTGGCCGAGGTGCTTCTCGATCTGCCGCGGATCAGGTTCCGCAAGCACGGGGTGCCCGACAAATTCGTCGAGGTCGGGCCCCCGGCGGCCCTCTATGCCCACTACCGGCTGGACGCCGAGGGTGTGGCGGGGGTTGCGGGCGAACTGCTTGATTTACGCGAGGACGCTTGAAACCATTCGTCGGCGGGCCATTGCCGCCCGCCGCCATGTGACCCCTCCGAAGCCGTTTTGGCCCGTTGACTTTCGGCCCATCGCTGCCAATAGTGCCCCTACGTCAGGGGAGTCCCGCCATGGGGACTGAGAGGCTGACAGGGGTTTGTTCAATCTGCCCCGGTGACGCGACCCTTTGAACCTGACCCAGTTGACGCTGGCGTAGGAAGACCGAAGGGTATTTCCGCATTCTCCACACCTTGGGGGCGGTCCTTTCGGGCCACTCTTGGCCCTTTGCGCGTGCCGCAACCGGGCCGGTGCGGTCCCTTTCTGCCACATGTTTCACTTGGGTCTCATCACGTTGAGGAGACCGATATGAAAGACCTAGTTCCCGAAATCACCACCGGCAGCCTGCCCGCTTCGCGCAAGGTCTATGCCACCGGCCAGACCCATGACATCCGCGTGCCCCTGCGCCAGATCGATGTGACGGGCGAAGCACCGGTGAGTGTCTATGACAGTTCGGGGCCCTATACCGACCCGGCCGCGCAGATCGACATTGCCCGGGGCCTGCCTGAGGTGCGCGGCGGCTGGCTGCATACGCAGGGGCTGATCGAGGAATACGAGGCGCGTGCCGTCACCGATGCCGACAACGGCTTTGCCACGGGGGCGCGGCTGACACCGGCCTTTCCGGCGCAGCGCCCGCCGCTGCGCGCCAGCGGCGACCGGGCGGTGACGCAGCTGGCCTTTGCCCGTGCGGGTATCGTGACGCCCGAAATGGAATTCGTCGCGATCCGCGAGAACGAAGGCCGGCTGGCCGCGCAGCCCCGGGACGGCGATCCCATGGGCGCGCCGCTGCCCGATCTGGTCACGCCCGAATTCGTCCGCGACGAAATCGCCGCAGGCCGTGCCATCATCCCGGCCAATATCAACCACCGCGAGCTTGAGCCGATGATCATCGGCCGCAACTTCAAGGTCAAGATCAACGCCAATATCGGCAATTCGGCTGTCACCTCCTCGATGGAGGAAGAGGTGGAAAAGATGGTCTGGGCGATCCGCTGGGGGGCCGATACGGTCATGGACCTGTCCACGGGGCGCAATATCCACAACATCCGTGACTGGATCATCCGCAACGCGCC
>NZ_LWGH01000701.1:0-1453 GCF_001635395.1 Sulfitobacter sp. HI0129
CGTGCCGCGCCGTCATCTTGGCGACTTCGGCCATCAGCGTGGCCCGGCTGTCCAGCGGGCGCGACTGACGCGATGCCCAGGCCCCCAGCCTGCTCTTGAGAGAGCGCGAACGATAATAGGCGTCGGCCTGCGGGCCATCCTCCCGCGTGATCGTCCCCCGGGCGCGAATCTGGCGGCGCAGGGATTTCCAGTGCATCACGAAGGCGGCGCGCCCGGCGGCGTCCAATTCTTCGGCCTTGGCGCTTTCGTAATTGGTGTAGAAAACGAAAGCTGCGTCCTCGATATCCTTCAGCAGCACCATACGCGCATTGGGCATCCCCTGCGCATCCACGGTGGACAATGCGATGGCATTGGGATCGTTCGGCTCCGCCGCCTCGGCCTCCTGCAGCCAGCGGCGCGCGATGCCGAACGGATCATCGCCCGCGAATATGCCGTTGCGCTCTTCCATCTTCTCGATTCCCAGCGATCGGTCCCGTCTGATGCGGGTTCCGAAGGTGACCTATAACATATGACATAGCACTACAACAAAAGCGAGACCCGCAAACTCATTGCGCAATGCTAAGGAGAGTTGTGTCCGGCCTGCCCGAATCCACGCAGTCTTGAAGCACTGCGAGCAATGACCTAAACGTCAAATCTTATAACACGAAGTGACTGGGATGAGCCAATGGGCAATGACTTGATGCAGGGTAAACGCGGGCTCATCATGGGGTTGGCCAACGACAAATCCATCGCCTGGGGGATCGCCCGGACGCTGGCGGACGCGGGCGCGGAACTGGCCTTTTCCTACCAGGGCGAAGCGTTGAAGAAACGGGTCGACCCGCTCGCCGCCCAACTGGGCAGTGACATTGTCCTGCCCTGCGATGTGGGTGACGAAAGTTCTGTCGATACGCTGTTCGAGACCTTGGGCCAGAAGTGGGACAATCTGGACTTCGTGGTTCACGCCATCGGGTTTTCCGACAAGAACGAACTGCGCGGCCGCTATGTTGATACCACCCGGGGCAATTTCACCCGCACGATGGATATTTCGGTCTATTCCTTCACCGCCGTCATGCAGCGCGCCGAGAAGATGATGAACGCGGGCGGCAGCGCCGTCACGCTCACCTACTACGGCGCCGAACAGGTAATGCCGCATTACAACGTGATGGGCGTCGCCAAGGCCGCGCTGGAGGCGAGCGTGAAATACCTCGCCGAGGATCTGGGCAAGGACGGCATCCGCGTGAACGCCATTTCCGCCGGTCCGATCAAGACGCTGGCCGCCTCCGGCATCGGCGATTTCCGCTACATCATGAAGTGGAACGAATACAATTCCCCCCTGCGCCGCAACGTGACCATCGACGATGTCGGCAAGGCCGCGCTCTATCTGCTGTCCGACCTCGGCAGCGGCACCACGGGGGAAAACCTGCATGTGGATTCGGGCTATCACATCGTGGGGATGAAAGCCGTCGACGCCCCC
>NZ_LWGH01000702.1:0-1632 GCF_001635395.1 Sulfitobacter sp. HI0129
TGCTTGGACAGGCCGCGATCGACGCGGGCCAACCGCATCTGGCTGTGATGATCGGCAAACGGGCGGCGCGTCGTGGGCTGACAATTCCCGCCCCCTACTACCCGCTGCATCCGCTGGTGGAAGAAGACCTTCCCATGGCGCCTGAAATGACGCTCGCCATCGCCCGACGTGAGAGCGAGTTTGATCCCGTGGTGCAATCCTCCGTCGGCGCGCGGGGCCTCATGCAAATCATGCCTGCCACTGCGCGTGACGTGGCATCGGATCTGGGTGTGCTGTCGTCGCATAACACCGACAAGCTGATTGCGGATCCGGAATACAACGCGGTGCTTGGCTCGGAATACCTTTCCCAGATGGCGGGGCGGTTCGACGGCAACGTGGTTATGATGTCTATCGCCTATAACGCCGGTCCCGCCCGCCCGCCGCGTTGGATCACCGCCTACGGCGACCCGCGCCGGGGCGAGATTGATATCGTGGACTTTGTGGAGATGATCCCCTTTCGCGAAACGCAGAACTACGTCATGCGCGTCACTGAAAGCCTGCCCATCTACCGGGCGCGGCTTGGCAAGGATCCCCTGCCCATCCCCTTTTCCGAAGAGTTGAAGGGATCAACGCTGAAGGCGTTCGCGCCAAAAGGTGAATAGCCCGGCGGCCACGATCAGGGCCGCACCGATTGCCACGTTGGTGCGGACGGTTTCCCCGAAGATGGAAATGCCGATAATCGCGGCAAAGACCAGCTGCAAATAGGCAAAGGGCTGAACCGCGCTCGCCTCTGCGACCTCGTAGCAGCGGATCAGCAGCCAATGCCCGGTCACCCCCGTCACGCAGAGCGCCGCCATGTAGAGCCAGTCGCGGGGCAGCATCGGCTCCCAGAACCAGATACCGGCCAGCGTCATCGCCAGTGACCCTGTCACCCCCGTCCAGAAGAAGCTGGTGGCCGAGGTATCCCGCCGCGCCACGAAACGGGTCAGCAGGCCGTAAACCGCGAACATCGCCGCAGCCAGAAGCGGTATCACCGCCGCCGGGTCGAACACAGCCATTCCCGGCTGAAGGATGATCAGGACCCCGACAAAGCCGACGCCGATGGCGGACCAGCGCCGCCAGCCGACCTTCTCCCCCAGAAGAGGACCGGACAGCGCCGCGATGAGCAGCGGATAGCTGGTAAAGACAGCGTGGCTTTCGACAAGGCCGAGGATGGTGAAGGCCGCGATCATCACGCAGACCTCTGCCGCCAGCAGGACGCCGCGAAAAGCCTGCACGATGGGCTGCGACGTCTTTGCAGCGGCACGGATGCCACCGGCCTTGCGCCGGGCAATCGTGATGACGAAGGCCGCGAAGAACCAGTAGCGGATCATCACGACCATCAACACGTTATATTCCGCTGCCAGATGGCGCGATAACCCGTCCTGCACCGCAAAGACGAAGGTCGTCGCCACCATCAGCGAAATGCCGAGCGGTATGTTGTTCGATTGTGTCATCCCGGCATTCGCGCGCGGGTCATGTGGCGCTTGTGCGCGTAACCCGCTGTCCGCTCCACCTCGAACCCGGCCTCGGCCAGACCGCGCCGCACGAAGCCCGCCGCCGTATAGGTCGCAGCTGTGCCACCGGGCGCGGTACGCCGGGCCACGCCGGTCA
>NZ_LWGH01000703.1:0-2822 GCF_001635395.1 Sulfitobacter sp. HI0129
GTGAACCACAGACTGTCCTTGCCGCCCAGCAGGATCGGGGTCAGGTAATTGCCGAGGCTCAGCATGAAGACCACGATACAGCCCGACACAATGCCCGGCATGGCGTGGGGAATGACGATTTCGCGCAGGATGGCAAAGCCGCTGGCCCCCAGATCATAGCCCGCTTCGATCAGGCTGTCGTCCAGACTGTCCAGCGTGGTGACGAGCGGCACCACCATGAACAGCATCGAGGTATAGACAAGCCCCGTCATGATCGCGGCATCGTTGTAGAGCATTTCGACCGGGCCGCCGACCAGCCCGAGATATTGCAGCAGGCCCGAGAAAATGCCCGTTTCCCGCAGCAGGATCATCCAGCCGAAGGTGCGGACCAGTTCGCTCACCCAGAAGGGGATGAGGCACATCAGGAACAGCGTCGTCTTCGTGCGCCCGCGGGTCAGCTTGGCGATGTAATAGGCGATGGGAAAACCGATCAGAAGCGTCAGCGCGGTGGCCGAGATGGACATATAGGCCGTGCGCGCGAAGGTGTTCCAGTAGAGCGGTTCATTGAAGAACACCGCGTAGTTGGCGAGGCTCGTCTCATACTCGCGCACGCCGACCCTTTCGCGCAGGCTCACGAGGAACATCCCCACATGCGGCAGGACGATGAGGGCCAGAAGCCAGACCGCCAGCGGGGCGATCAGCAGCCAGAAGCCCAGCCGGGTCCGGTCAGTTCCCATGCCGTCCCCCTGCCCCGGGATAGACCCGCGTCTGCTGCGGCTCCCATCCGAAATGGACCGTGTCGCCCTGCGCCAGATCGCGGAATTCCCCGGTCTGCGGCAGGGCCACGTTCATGTCCGCGCCGGTGGTCTGGTCGCGCAGGATCAACTGGCTGTTGGCCCCGTTGAACAGGATGTTCCGGACCTGTCCCTGACCGGAATTACCCATGGCCGAAAGATCCGCATGCCGGCGCGACAGCCGCACCGCTTCGGGGCGCACGAAGACATCCACGGTGGTTCCGGTGGCCAACCCCTGCCCCGCGCCGATCCCACGCAGGGTACGGCCTTCGGGGGTGACCATGCCGAGGATCCCGCCGTCTATACTGTCGATCCGGGCGGAAAACCGGTTCGCCTCCCCCACGAAACCGGCGACAAAGGCGGTTTCGGGTTCGTAATAAAGCTCTTTCGCGATGCCGACCTGTTCAAAGACCCCGTGGTTCATCACCGCGATCTGGTCGCTCATCACCAGTGCTTCGGACTGGTCGTGGGTGATGTAAACGAAGGTCGTGTTGAATTCGGACTGCAGCTGCTTCAGCTCCACCTTCATATGTTCGCGCAGCTTCAGGTCCAGCGCGCCCAGCGGTTCGTCAAGCAGCAGGACATCCGGCTCCAGCACCATGCACCGCGCGATGGCGACGCGCTGTTTCTGCCCGCCCGAAAGCGAATTGACGGGCCGGTCCGCGACCCCGGCCAGCCCGACACGTTCTAGCACCCGCTCCACCTGCCGCTTGGTATCGGCTCGGTTCACGCCGCGCTGGCGCAGACCGAAGCCGACGTTGGCCCCGATGTTCATCATCGGGAAGAGCGCCAGATGCTGGAACACCATCGACACCGGGCGCTTGTTGGGCGGCACCTCCAGCACCGACCGGCCCTTGATCAACAGATCACCGCCCGTGGGCTTCTGGAACCCCGCGATCATCCGCAACAGGGTCGTCTTGCCGCAGCCCGACGGGCCGAGGATGGAAAAGAACGTGCCCTGCGGCACGCTGAAGCTGACGTCTTTCACCGCCTTGAATTCGTCAAAACTCTTGGAGATCGCACGGCACTCCAGATCGGGGACTTGGGACATCTGACACCGTCTTTCGCATGGATGCAGGAAGCGCGGAGACCGCGCTTCCCGGTGTTCGTGGTGGGTGGAAAGCCTAGTTGGCGGCGTTGATCCGGTCCAGCGTCGCGCCTTCCAGCGCCTCGATGCCCGCGGGCACCACCGGGTACCACTTCACATTGTCGATGGCTTCCTGCGGAAAGCTCTTCTGGTACTTCGCCTTCAGCGCATCGTCCACGTTCGCGTCACCCCCCTTGGAGGCGGTGAAATTGCCCGCCGCCCCGGTGATCATCGCGGCGATTTCAGGCTGCATGACGAAATTGATCCACGCATAGGCCGCTTCATCCGCGCGCCCGCGTGCCGGGATGGCGAAGGTGTCGATCCACCCCAGCGCACCCGATGTCGGCGCGACGAAGGTGATGTCGGGATTGTCGTCGTTCAGCTGCCAGCCGCCGGTATCCCAGGCCATGGCCGCCGTCACCTCGCCCGAGCGCAGCAGGTTCTTCAGCTCATCGCCGCCGCCCCAATAGGCTTTGACGTTGGGCTTGCACTCGATCAGCTTGGCTTCGACCTTGTCCAGAATGTCCTGATACGCCTCTTCGTCGTCATAGGCGGCGAAAGGGTCCATCCCCATGGCAAAGGCAAAGCCGGTCAGCGTCGCGCGCTTCAGCCGGTAGGAGACCTTTCCCGCCACCGCATCGCTGCACAGGTCCGTATAGTCCTTCACGTCGCCCGCCATGGCGGTGTTCAGCACCAGACCGGAGGTGCCCCAGACATGCGGCACGCCGTAGACCTCGCCGTCCACCGTTGTATTGGCCTTGGTGGCTTCCAGCATGGAGGGGATGAACTGGCTTGCGTCGATCTTGGACAGATCGAGCGGCTTGTAGATGCCGAATTCGATCTGCGGCCCGGCGATCCGGTCCTGGCTGGGCTGGGCAAGGTCAAAGCCGCCGCCGTTGGTCGCACGCAGCTTGGCAATCATTTCCTCGTTGTTGGATTTGGTGACTTCGACGGTATGTCCG
>NZ_LWGH01000704.1:0-2165 GCF_001635395.1 Sulfitobacter sp. HI0129
TGCTGCGCAAGCTGGGAATTGACGCGCCTATGCCGAAAGCAGTCATGTCTACGGCCTTTGTGGTGCGGTCTAGCCGCTGGCCCAGATGAAGTCCGCGGATCGGGTCCCAATCAAAATTGCGCGCTTTCTGCGCCTTGACCCCCTGGGGTGTCCCGATCCCCGGTTCGACCGGTTTGTCATCTCTTCTCAGCTTCACGCATTCCGTCAGCGGTTCCGCGCTCAGGAGACAGGGGCCGCGTAGATCTCGTTGCGGCGCAGGAGCGCCCAAGCGATCCGGGCAGTCTTGTTGGCGAGCGCGACCGCAACGACTTTCGGTCGCTTGCGTGCTTTAAGCCCAAGCATCCAAGCCTTGCCGGCATCGCCCTGCCTTGCAAAGCGAAGCACCGCAGTCGCGCCGGAAACGAGCAGTCGCCGGATATATCCATCACCCTGCTTGCTGATCCCGGTCTGTCGATCCTTGCCACTGCTTGAGTTCGCCCGTGGCGTCAGGCCTAGCCAGGCCGCGAACTGTCGTGCCGAGCGGAACAGGCTCGGATCCGGAACATTTGCAGCAATTGCGCTGGCGGTGATCGGTCCGATACCGGGAATGGTCGCCAGTCGCCGGCTCGTCTCGTGCGTCCGGTGCCACTCGAGGATCCGTTTCTCCAGGGCCTCAGCCTGATCGGCAATCGCCTCCGCTTGGCAGATCAACGCATGGATGGCAGCCGCAGCATGGTCAGGCAACCGTTCCTGGTTCTCTCGGAAGTGGGTGTCGCCTTGCCCTTAAATCCGAGACACGGCGCGTTTTCCGGCCTTTCTTGCCCTTAAATTTGAGATGAGGTGGCTGAACCGCCGACGCGTAGTCGCATCCGCTGAGCAATCTGGTCGACGGTTGCAAGCAGTCGGGGCTCCTTATCGTAGGCGCGAAGCAGGGCAACTCGTGCGTAGACGTCGATGTCCATGCTGCACAACGCAGCCTTTACCAGTGGACGTGATTGGGCGGAGGCAATGGCGGCAAGGCAGAAGAGCCTTATGTTCGGGCGGGGGCTTTGAAGCGCGAAGAAAGGGTCTCCACATAAAGCTTTGAGTCCCATCGCGAAGGTGACCGCCCGCATGGCTCGGCGTAGTTGACGCGCGCTGCCCGACACCGCGACACGCTCCAGGATCCGTGCCCCCCGGCGGGCACGATCAACCAGCTTTTCGGAGACCGCTGCGCCATTTTGCCTGTCGGCCTTTGGAAGAAGCCGGGCACCACAAATCTGGCAGTCGAACGCCCAGGCCCTACGCCAGTGCCTGAGCTCAAGGCCGCCATCAGCGCAGCTTGTGCAAGCCTGGAACGGCACCTGTGCGGTCAACCGCATCTCTGCTTCCGGCATCGCCGCGAAAGTCATCGACGACACGAACGCTGGATCGAAGCGCGCCGCAACGGAAATCCTATCCGCGGCCAGCATGTCGAGATCAAAATCAAGGGCTGCAGCATATTTTGCGTCGATCCCGATATGGGCGAGCAGGTCTGCTACCTCGCAATGATTGGAAGCGGCCAGTCGCGATAACCAACCAGAAAGCAACTCGTCCGGCACTGGCGTCACCGATATCGGCAGCGGGATACACGTCACGCCCCAGATTTCTCGAGCCGTCGCTGAGCGTTTGCATGGCGCGACCAGACCGGTGTCCATTTTGCGATGGCATCATCAGTGACGCACTCGTCACCGCTGATGATCGCGTCGATGGACAGATCCTTGACCAAGGCAAAGATGCGGGACGTCACCCCGCCAGTTAATGCGAGGATCTGCTTGAGCGACCGCACTTGCAGATTGGATTTCTTCTCCAGCGGCATGGCCGCGATCAATGTCTGGATCATATCCGAAAACTCGGCATCATCGCGCCAATTCGGCAGGTGGTGTTCATCAAGCCGACGGGCCAGTTGGACATCGCCGCGAATGGCATCGACGGCTTCGCTGACACCGTAGCAGACCAAAGATGCCTCCAGCTCGTTGCTGAGATACCTCAAGACATTGAGGAACCGGCGCTGTTCCCTATGCGTGCCCGCAAGAAGGTTGTGGACTTCGTCGATCATGATCATCCGCAGCCCGAGGTCGCGCAAAAGGCCCACGACCCGAACTTCCAGCGAGGCAACACTCTGCGCCTTCAGGCTCAGCGTCGACGACGGGGCTCCGACGGCTGCG
>NZ_LWGH01000705.1:0-1425 GCF_001635395.1 Sulfitobacter sp. HI0129
AACGCCCCCGAACATGCGCTCCGCTGGCACGAGGCCGGAAGCGGGGCGGCCTTGGCGACCGTGATCGAGACATGGGGCTCCGCCCCGCGCCGGGTGGGGGCGCAGCTTGCGGTGTCGGGCGGCGGCGAAATGGAGGGGTCCGTCTCCGGCGGTTGCGTCGAGGGCGCGGTGGTGGTCGAGGCGCTGGAAGCGCTGGAAGACGGCAAGCCGCGCCTGCTGGAATATGGTGTCAGCGATGGCGATGCCTTTGCCGTGGGGCTGGCCTGTGGCGGCACGATCCGTATCCTCGTGGAGCCCATCGGGCCGGACGGGATGCCCGCCAAGTTGCTGCGCGAGCTGGTGCAGGCCCGGGCGGACCGCCAGCCGCGCGCCTATGAGGTGCGGCTGGACGGCACCGGGCGGGCACTGGTGGCCGAGGGGCATGAGGATCGGTTCCGCGCCGACAAATCCGGCATAGAAGAGGACGGCGAGACATTCGTCGCCATTCACAACCCGCCGCTGCGGCTGGTGCTGGTGGGGGCGGTGCATATCGCGCAGTCGCTGGTGCCCATGGCCCGGATCGCGGGGTTCGATCCGGTAGTGGTCGACCCGCGCGAAGCATTCGGTTCGCAACAGCGGTTCCCGGATGCGCGGGTGGTCAACGACTGGCCAGATGCCGCTTTGGAGGAGATCGGGGTAGATACGCGCACCGCCGTCGTGCTGCTGACCCATGATCCCAAGCTGGACGATCCGGCGCTGCATATCGCGCTGCGCTCCAGGGCCTTCTATATCGGCGCGCTGGGATCGACGCGCACCCATGCATCCCGGGTGCAGCGGCTCGAAAAGGCCGGGTTCGGAGCGGCGGACATCGCGCGTATCGCGGGGCCGGTCGGGCTTGATATCGGGGCGGCGGGGCCTGCGGAGATCGCCGTTTCGATCCTCGCCCAGATGATACAGGCGCTGAGAAAGCCATGAAGTTCGGCTCCTGCCCGGTCGCGGAGGCCGAGGGCACCATACTGGCCCATTCGGTCGCGCTGCCCGGCGGGCGGCTGCGCAAGGGGCGGCTGCTGACGGCGGGTGACCTCGAAAAGCTGGCGGCGGAGGGGCATGGGCATGTCACCGTGGCGCGGCTCGAACCCGGCGATCTGGACGAAAACGCCGCCGCCGCCCGGCTGGCCGAGGCGCTGATGGTGCCGGACGCCGGGCTGGCGGCGGGCCGGGCTTTCACGGGCCGGGTGAACCTGACGGCGGAGGGACCGGGGGTCGCGCTGCTGGATGTCGCGGCGCTGAACGCGGTCAATGCCGTGAACCCGATGATCACGCTGGCCACGGTGCCGCCCTTTCAGCAGATGGCGGCGGGGGGGATGGTGGCGACGATCAAGATCATCTCCTACGCGGTGCCGGAAGCGGATGTTGAGCGCGCCTGTGCCGCGGGGCGGGGGGCCA
>NZ_LWGH01000706.1:0-1423 GCF_001635395.1 Sulfitobacter sp. HI0129
TGATGTAGTCGAAATGCCCCTCGTCGGTCTGGAAAAACCGCTCCGCCACATCAGTCGCGATGTCGCGCACATCCTCCCCGCGCGTGCCGATGGGGAAGGACATGAGCATGTGGGTGGTCTGCCCAAGCTTGGGCTTGAAGCCCGCATCCCACCGCTTGGCAAAGCGCTCGGTCAGATCCTTGATGTCACCCGCCTCGAGCTTCGTCTTGCCATCCAAGAACCCGCTACTGTCCACGATATGGGTGGACTTGGTGGTGAGGTAATCGAGCTGGTTTGCGAGCTGCGATTTGGTATGCGTTCCCCCGCCCCGGATCGCCTTGAAGACCGCTGGCCGGTGGCCTGCTGCCGCGCGCACAAGCTGGGTCTGCTTGGCCACGTGCAGCCCCTGCATTGAGCCCCGGACGCGGCTCCAGCCATCCCGAAACACCTCGCCCGTGACGGCATGGACGGCATCATTCAGCTGCATGCGCAAACTCCCTCAGCGCGGCCGTGGCCTGCAGCTGCATCGCATCCCGACGGCGGCGCAGGAGCAGGTCGATCTCGTCAGCGGAATCCAGGATGAACCGCGCCAGCCCGCGCATCTGTGCGAGGCGCAATTCGGTGAACTCCGAGCCGGCCCCCTGCCCTTGCCGATTGGCCTGCGTCATCTGTTTGGCGATCTGCGCGACCCCATTGCCGACCTCGTGCAGCGAGGCGCGGTAGCGCGCCATCTCAGCTGCCATCTGCGCGTCCGGAACGAACACCCCGCCTGCCGCCTGAATGAGCCGCCGCAGCCCCTCGGCCCGGCTTTCGATCCCCGCCTTCGCCAGCACCGCGTCGAGCGCCTCAAGCTCCGCAGCCGTGACCTTCACACTGACCGCTGAGACCGGAATTGCGGCATCCGTCTGGCGCTCGGCATCGGCTTTCAAGACGTAGCGCACGGCGCGCGATGTAACACCGAACCGCGCAGCCAGCTCGGACGTCGACACACCCTCCGCGGCCTCGCGGACGATCTGCATCTTCTCGATCTCTGTCAGGCGTTTTGTTCGGGACATGCGGAAGAAAGACCCCCTATTTCCTGCCACCTTCCACCAAGGCCGCCCCTACCTTACGATAATATACCGTGATGTCAATTATATACTTACGTTGCATTCAGTCTCAGGCAGCCTTGGTGTCCGCTTCACGCCGCGGCCCGCAGGGACGCGGCTCTGCCGCCCTCACCACCGGGCGACCCACCTGTCCTAGGGGTCCCGTCCACCAGCCCCGCCCGAGGGTCTGGCCGAACACGCTTGTGTTCGGACGGAACCGCGGGCGGGCGCAAACCCCACCGACAGGGCGGATAGGCAGGGTCAAGGAGGGCCAGATTTGGGTCCCCAAATCTCTGCCGCAAAAACCGGGAGGCCAAGGCCTGCCGGTTTTTGTGGATGGCCCCCTTGAGGCTGAC
>NZ_LWGH01000707.1:0-1059 GCF_001635395.1 Sulfitobacter sp. HI0129
GCCCTCCGCATCGAGAACCGCCAGTGCCGTTTTCGTCTGACCACCGGCGAGAGACAGCCTGACACCCCCTTCCCCGGCAAGGAAAGGCCGCTTCTCCACATCCTCGAAGTGTTGCTCCAGGACCTCCGCCGGATCCTCGGTCTCATAGTATTCCGTCAGCGGCGTGTGGCGCCAAGCAGCAGGTGCATTCGGTTCTGCGAAGGACAGGGCGCCAGCCGTATCGCCACCGATGTCTGTCAGAAGGCCGAGAGCCTCCGTAGGCGAGCGCCCCAAGGATCGACTCAGCTTCTCGAGCTGCTCGCCTTCGGGCAGGAGGTTGGCGAGCCATGGCGTGATGAGGTTCGCGAGATACTCCGCGGGCCCGAGCGGCATGCTGAGTGAGAGCGGAAAAGCGCCCGGCGCGGCTTGCCAGGCAGCGTCATAGGAAAAGCTCAGGTCGCCTTGCCTGCTCACCCGGATGCGGCCCACCCGAAAACTGGCGAAGTAGACATAAACGGCTCTCATTCGAACTCGCTCAGATCATAGCCACGGTCCATGCCCGTTCCCTGGTCACCGCCGGGCTCGGGCGGGCCGCCAAAGAAGGCAGAAAGCTCCACGTTCAAGGACCGTGCAATCTTCGCAAGTGTGCTCAGCCTGACGTCGCGCTTGCCGGTTTCAATCAACGAGAGGGCGCCTGCCGAGATGCCCGACAGTCGTGCGAGCTCCTGCAGGGTCAGGCTGGAGGCGACCCGCTGGCTGCGGATCGCAGCCCCGACCGGGGCGAGTACGTCTCTGTTTCCTTCCAAACTCATGACCATCACAAATTTTACCGAATACGATAATTATCCGTTATCTAGCAACTGTATCTTTCAGGGGTGTCTGTGCTCCCATTCCCGTCGGCTTTTGCACAGAGCATTGGCGATGATGACGAGCTTGCGCGCGACGGCCGTGACGATGACCTTGTGTGGTTTCCCGGCTTTACGGAGCCGATCAGCGAACGCTTTGAGTGTCGGGTTATGATGCGAGGCGACCAGCGCTGCCTGGAACATGACATGTCGTAGGGCGCGTCTACCACCGGCG
>NZ_LWGH01000708.1:0-711 GCF_001635395.1 Sulfitobacter sp. HI0129
GACGAGTTCGCCACCATCCTCAGCCGCCAGTTGGATAGCTGAACCATGGGCGCAGGGGTCATCAAGAAACAGGGCGGGGGCGGCAGGGGCCGGCGGCGCGGGCGCGTGCAGCCCATGTCGGAAATCAACGTCACACCCTTCGTGGACGTGATGCTGGTGCTGCTCATCATCTTCATGGTGGCCGCACCGCTGCTGACCGTGGGCGTGCCCGTGGAACTGCCCAAATCCGCCGCCAGCGCGCTGCCATCGGAACCCGAAGAGCCGCTGACCGTCACGGTCACCGCCGACGGCGCCGTCCAGATCCAGACGACGGACACAGCGCGCGACCAGCTCGTGCCCAAGCTGCGCGCCATTGCCGCGGAGCGGGCCAGCGACCGGGTCTACCTGCGCGCCGACGGCAAGGTGCCCTACGCGCAGGTCATGGAAGTGATGGGCGCGCTGAACGCGGGTGGCTTTTCGAACATCGGGCTGGTGACGGATATCGGCGGCCCGACGCTGGACGGTTCCGATACGTCGGGTGGCTAGGGCGTGCGGCGGGCATATTATATCTCGGGGGCGGGTCATGTCGGTCTGCTCCTCTGGCTGTTTCTCGGCGGGCTGCTGTCGCCTTCGCGCGAGCCTTTCGAGATGACGGAAGTCTCGGTCGTGACGGGGGCGGAGTTCGAGGCGATTCTGGCCGCGCAGCGCGCACCGGAACCCGCGAGCGAGGTC
>NZ_LWGH01000709.1:0-13820 GCF_001635395.1 Sulfitobacter sp. HI0129
ACCATGCGGCAGGCAGGCAGTGTCACGGCCCCTTCCGAAGGGTGCTACCGGGTACACACAACCCAAGGCCCGCAGGACTTCGCGAACCGGGAAGAGGCATTGGACCGTCTGGAAGCCATGCTGCGGGAAACTGCCGTGGCGCAGGCTCGCGCCGCCGGTGCGGCGGATATACAGACCACAGCCCGCAGGAACATTCAGGTAGCGGCGGTGGAAAACCGTGAAGTCTTCATCGAGGGAACAATCACCGTCGAAGTCACGGGGCGACCGCGACTGGCCGACTAAAAGAGGTAGGGCAGCGCCCGTTTCCGGGCGCTGCCGTGATGCTTGTCGTTACTCAGCAGCGTTCCGCCGGGGCAGAACCCAATCCGCGCGCGGGAAATGGCAGGTATAGCCATTGGGGATCCGCTGCAGGTAGTCCTGATGCTCCGGCTCCGCTTCCCAGAAATCGCCGACCGGTTCGACCTCGGTCACGACCTTGCCGGGCCAGTTCCCGGACGCTTCGACATCCGCAATGGTATCCAGCGCGGTCTGGCGCTGCTCCTCGTTCTCGTAGTAGATCGCCGAACGATAGCTCATCCCGCGGTCGTTGCCCTGACGGTTCAACGTGGTCGGGTCGTGGATCTGGAAGAACATTTCCAGCAACTCGCGATAGCTGATCACTTCGTTGTCGAAGATCACTTCGATCGCTTCGGCGTGGGTGCCGTGGTTGCGGTAGGTCGCATTGGGGACGTCGCCCCCAGAATATCCGACCCGCGTGGCGTTCACGCCTTTCCTCTTGCGGATCAGATCCTGCATACCCCAGAAACATCCGCCTGCCAGTACTGCACGTTCGCGGCTCATGCTGCGTCCTCCACTTGATCGATATATTCGCCATAGCCTTCCGCTTCCATGTCGTCACGATGGATAAAGCGGAGCGAGGCGGAGTTGATACAATAGCGCAGCCCGCCGCGGTCACGCGGGCCGTCGGGGAACACATGGCCCAGATGACTGTCGCCATGGGTGCTGCGGACTTCCGTGCGCACCATGCCAAGCGAGCTGTCGCGCAACTCGTTTACATGCGCGGGTTCGATGGGCTTGGTAAAGCTGGGCCAGCCGCAGCCGGATTCGTATTTGTCCGCCGAGGCGAACAGAGGCTCGCCGGAGACGATATCAACGTAGATCCCCGGTTCCTTGTTGTTCAGCAATTTGCCCGTACCGGGCCGTTCCGTGCCGCTTTGCTGTGTGACCCGGTATTCTTCTGGGGACAGCGCCGCGATGGCGTCCGCGTCCTTTCGATATTTCGACATCTCGAATCTCCTTGGCAACTCACCCCCATAAGGTGGGACATTTTTGAAATATTCAAAGGTCTGGTAACAGCATTGCAACTTTCGTGATCGAACGCGGATTGGGGAACCGGGCTTTCCCGCTACGCGTTTGCCTCTTACAGCCGCGCTAAAGGAGCCCGGCCAGAATACGCAGGACCCACATGACCCGAGGACGCAACGCCGAAAAACCGACTGAAATTTCCCTGAAAGGCCTGAAAGACGTTGGCTTCCGCCTCAAGGACGAGATCGCCAAGGACCATGTCGGCCTGATTTCCGCTGGCGTGGCATTTTACGCGTTGCTGGCTCTGTTTCCCGCGATCACCGCTCTCGTGGCGCTGGGTGGGCTGGTGTTCGAGCCGGAGCAGGTCGTGTCCCAGATGGAGGGGCTGTCCGGCCTGATGCCTCAACAGGTCAGTGATCTGATCATCGGGCAGGCGGTGAAGGTCGCCGGGTCGCAGCAGGCGGGGCTGGGCCTTGCCGTCGTTCTGGGTATCTTACTGGCGCTTTATTCGGCGTCCAAGGGCATGGGATCGCTCATGGAAGGATTGAATGTCGCCTACGACGAAGAGGAAAAGCGCAATTTCTTCATGTTGAAGCTGCAGACCTATGGGCTGACTGTGGCGCTTATCATCGGTGTCGTCGTCGCATTAGGGGTGCTTGCCGTCCTGCCTGCTGCACTGGCGCTTCTGCAGTTGGGGCCATTGGTGGAATGGGCCGCCCTCGGCCTGTCATGGGTGCTCATGTTCCTTTTCGCACTGACGGGGCTGGCGATCCTCTACCGGTTCGGGCCTTCGCGTGAAAACCCGGAATGGCGCTGGCTGACACCGGGGGCAATCATCGGGGTCGTGGTCTGGACCGTGGCTTCCGTGGGGTTCGGCTTCTACGTTGCGAACTTCGGCTCCTACAATGAAAGCTTCGGCTCGCTCGCTGGTGCGATCGTGCTTTTGATGTGGCTGTGGATCTCGGTCTTCATCGTGATGCTGGGCGCTGAGCTCAACGCCGAACTCGAAGCGCAAACCCGCCGGGATACCACCACGGGACCCGATCAGCCGATGGGCGAACGTGGGGCCCGGAAGGCCGACCATCTGGGCGCCGCGCAGGACTGAGACTTGGCGTCAGACACCACATGCCCTAGCCTTCAGAGCATGACAGATCTCAAGAACGCATACGGCCTGAACGCCCCCGAAGACAGCAAACGCCTCTATGCGGATTGGGCAGGGACCTACGACGAAGGGTTTGCCCAGGCCATGGACTATCGGCTCGCCCGGTTGGTGGCGTTCATCTACGCCGAAGCGGGTGCGGGCGCGTCGCCCCTTCTGGATGTGGGTGCGGGCACCGGGCTGGTCGCGCAGAACATCCCCATTAAAAACGGTATCGAGCTGGATGCGCTGGACCTCTCGGCCGAGATGTTGGAGGCCGCCGCACGGAAAGGTCTTTATCGCAAACTGGTGGAGGCCGATCTGACCCGTCCGCTGCCGCTGGCGGATAACACCTATGGCGCCATCGTCAGCGCGGGGACCTTCACCCATGGCCACGTCGGTCCGGAACCGCTCGATGAGCTTTTGCGGGTAGCACGAAAGGGCGCTGTTTTCGTCCTCGCCATCAATGACAAGCATTTCGAAGGTCACGGGTTCGCGGCGAAATTCGACGCCCTCGCGCCCCGCATTGAAGACGCGGAGTTCCGCAAGGTCCGAATATACGGAGAGGCCGCAACAGGTGATCACAAGGATGACGAAGCGCAGATCGCCGTGTTTCGCAAGGCCTGAGCGGGGGCCGCGTCAGGCCCGGCGCTGGCGCGAAAGCTGAACGGCCAGAATACCGAGCGCGATGATCGTTACCCCCAGCACATCCTGTGCGCCGAGCGATTCAGACAGCAGCAGCGCCGCAATGGCCACGCCGAAAAACGGGTTGAGAAAGTGGAACGTAGCCGCGCGTGTCGCGCCGATACGGTCCACCAGCCAGAACCATACCACCGTCGCCAGCAGACCGGGGACGAGGACGGTATAGGCGAAAGCCAGTATCAGTGGCAGCGAAACGTTCACCCGGGGTGTTTCGAAGGCGAGTGTGGCGAGCGCAAGTGTCACAAATCCCACCAGCATCTGCAGACCGACGATCATGAGGAAGTTTCCACCGGAGGTCAGGCCGCGCACCAAAAGGGTGGCCAAAGTCAGGGCGATTACGCCGATGATACAGAGCAAAAGGCCCAGCATGTCGACGCCGCCGGTAATGCGAGCGCCCATGATGATCGTAACGCCGACAAGACCTGCCGCCAGCCCCACGAGTCCGAGCGGACGCAACCGTTCGCCCATGAGCCACAGTGCGAGAGCGACCAGCAGTGGCATCGTGGACGCGATGATCGCGGCGAGCGATGCCTGAACGGTCTGCATCGCCACGAAGTTCAGCCCGAGGTAAACGGCGTTCTGCAGGATCCCGAAAATGATCGTCCCACGCCATTGTGCCGGGGTCAGCCGCCAGCTTTGGCCGAGCGCCAGCGCGATGCCGACACCCAACAGACCGGAGATAAGGTAACGCAGGGTGAGCGCGGCGAGCGGGCTCGCATCCAGAACGATGATCCGGGCCGACGTGAAGGCCGAGGACCACATGAGCGCAAAGGCCAGGCCCGCAAGTATCGCGCGAATATCCATGGGTCCAACCGCTCACCATTCCATCTGGCGCGACCATTTCCGATTTACGGGGGAGGGGCAAGGGCGCGCAGCGCGCCTAGGTATTCCCGAATGACAGCAAGAGACGACCCCCGTCAGCGGTCAGCGTGTTGTCCAGCGTACCCCCGAGGCTCGAAGCCGCGGCGGCCACGATGGACAGGCCGATACCGGTCGTTTCATTGAGAACTTCGTCGCGGCCCGAACCGATACCATCGTCCGTGGCTTCGAGCAGCAGCCCACCTTCCGCATTGTTCGTCAGGCTGACGCTTATGAGGCCGCTGCGTTCGTTCGGAAAGCCATGTTTGATCGAATTGGCGACGAATTCACTGACGATAACGCCGATGTCCGACGCATTGGCGGAACTCAGGCGGATCTTGTCGCAATGGGAAACGACGGTGATGTTCGGGGGGGCGGAAGCCCCCAGCAGGTTGATGATGCCGGGCAGGTATTCCGCCATGTCCACATCCGCGAGCGCGGTGGAGGATTGCAGCATTTCATGCAGGGTCGACATGGCGTCGATGCGCCGGTTGATGGCCTTGAGCGCTTCGACAGCGTTCGGGTCGTGCACAGTGCGCCCGTACATGCGCACCAGCGAAGCCGTCGTCTGGAGCGAATTCTTCACCCGGTGGTCCATTTCGGACTTCAGGATTTCCTGATCCCGCAGTGCGGCCTTGAGTTCGAGTTGCTTCATCACCTGCCGCGCCAGCACCCGCAGCGTTTCGCGCTGAAGATCGGTCAATTTGCGGGGTTCTCTATCGAGTACGCAAAGCGTTCCGATGGGCAGGCCGTTGGAAGCAACCAAAGGCGCGCCAGCGTAGAAGCGCAGGTTGTCCGGCCCCGTGACGAGCGGATTGTCGGCAGTACGCGCATCCAGCAGAGTGTCGGGAATTTCGAACACGTCGTCCTGAAGGATGGCGTGCGCGCAGATCGACTGATCTATCGGGGTTTCAGACTGGTCGAGGCCGACACGTGCCTTGAACCACTGACGTTCCGTATCGACCAGGGATATCAGCGAAATGGGGACGTCGCAGATCCGGGCGGCAAGCTGCACGATCTCGTCGAATTCAGCCTCTTCGAACGTGTCGAGGATATCGTACCCCTCCAACGTTCGGAGGCGTTCTTCGTTTTGAGGATGAAGATTGGCACGCACCGGGCAGTATTCCTAAAT
The DNA here is from genome assembly GCF_001635395.1 of Sulfitobacter sp. HI0129. Classification (NCBI taxonomy): domain Bacteria; kingdom Pseudomonadati; phylum Pseudomonadota; class Alphaproteobacteria; order Rhodobacterales; family Roseobacteraceae; genus Sulfitobacter; species Sulfitobacter sp. HI0129. The sequence continues at coordinate 5,136 of NZ_LWGH01000709.1, forward strand.
TCTGTTCGATGGGGGCATGAACAACGACCCAAGGATGATTAGGGGCCGTTCCTTACGAACAGGTTGCCGGGCAGTTTTCTGGACGGAGCCGCCGCGGGTCGCGCGACGGCTCCGTGTCAAGGGCTGTAGATCAGCCGTTGACGCTGTCCTTCAGTGCCTTCGCGATCGTCATCTTGACGACCTTGTCAGCGTCTTTCTTGAATTGCTCACCCGTGGCCGGGTTGCGGACCATCCGCTCGGGACGCTCACGGCAATAGATCTTGCCGACGCCGGGCAGGGTAACCGCGCCGCCATTGGACACTTCGCGTGTGATCAGGTTGCAAACCGCATCGAGCGCCGCGCTGGCGGATTTCTTGTCGGTCCCCATTTCATCCGCCAGAGCGGCGACGAGCTGGGTCTTTGTCATTGGTTTTGTAGCCATGGGTGATGGTCTCCTTCTCCGCCCGTACTATGGGGCCTCATGCGCGGAATGTAGCGGCATGTTGTAGCATAACACAACGAATAGTGGCATGACTCGAGGCTGAATCCGCGTTTTTTTGCTGTTTTCCGGTGATTTCAGCAACTCAGAGGAAGGCTGTTTCCTCAAATGAGCGCAATTTCCGGCTATGGATACGCTCCAGCGGGGTGGAGCGCAACAATTCCATCGCCTGTATTCCGATGCGCAAATGGCGGGAAACCTGCGTGCGGTAGAAGTCAGAGGCCATGCCCGGAAGCTTCAATTCGCCATGCAGGGGCTTGTCCGACACGCAAAGCAATGTCCCGTAGGGCACCCGGAAGCGGTAGCCGTTCGCGGCGATGGTCGCACTTTCCATATCCAGCGCGATGGCCCTGCTTTGGCTCAGCCGCTGCACCGGGCCGGACTGGTCGCGCAATTCCCAGTTGCGGTTGTCGATGGTCGCCACGGTGCCGGTTCGCATGATCCGCTTGAGTTCATAGCCTTCCAGCTGGGTGACCTCGGCCACCGATTTTTCCAGCGCGATCTGGATCTCTGCCAGGGCCGGGATGGGGACCCAGACCGGCAGGTCGTCGTCCAGCACGTGATCCTCGCGCAGGTAGGCATGTGCCAGGACGAAATCCCCCAGCGCCTGTGAATTCCGCAACCCGGCGCAATGGCCAACCATGATCCAGGCATGGGGCCGCAGAACCGCGATATGGTCCGTCGCCGTCTTGGCGTTCGACGGGCCGACCCCGATATTCACGAGCGTGATGCCCGAGCCGTCCGCGCGTTTCAGGTGATAGGTCGGCATCTGCGGGCTGCGCAGAGGGTCGGGCAGGGGCGCGTCCCCGTCCGTGATCTCCGCATTGCCGGTCGAGACGAAAGCGGTATAGCCGCTTTCGGGATCACGCAGCATCGCGCGGGCGTATTCTTCGAACTCCGATACGTAGAACTGGTAGTTCGTGAAAAGCACGTGAACCTGAAAATGTTCGGGATCGGTGGCCGTGTAATGCGCCAGACGTGCGAGCGAATAATCGACGCGCTGGGCCGTGAACGGGGCCAGCGGGGCGATGCCATCCGCCGAAGTGAAGGTGCCGTTCACGATATCATCGTTGGTGGTGGACAGGTCGGGCACGTCGAAGACATCGCGCAGTGTGAAGTCCGCGGCACCTTCTTGCGGGACGTTGAGCGCATTGTCATTCGCAACGGCGAAATGCACGGGGATCGGTGTGTCGGACGGGCCGATGATCACGGGTTGCTCGTGATTTTCGATCAGCAACCCGATCTGCTGTATCAGGTAGTGCCGAAAAAGATCGGGCCGGGTGATGGTCGCCGCATAGGTACCGGGGGCCGACACATGGCCAAAGGAAAGGCGGCTGTCCACCCGAGCATAGGACGAGGTTCTGAACCGCACCTCCGGGTAGAAGGCGCGCACGCGGTTTTCGGGCGGGCTGGTCGCCATGGCCTGCGCGAAATGGTCGTGCAGAAAGCGTGTCGCCTGCTGATAGAGTTCCGTCAGACGGTCCACCGCGGCGGAGGCGTCGTGGAAGGCTTCGGCGGAGGGGGAGTCCGGGGTGAGGATGGTCGTCATGACAGCGGCTCCAGTAAGGGCAGGAACTCGAACTTACGCACGTCCACCAGCCCGAGGTCGGATATGCGCAGCTCCGGAATAACGACGAGCGCCAGCAACGAATGCTGCATGTAGGCGTTGTTCAGATCGCAACCGCAGTCCCGCATGGCCTGCATCATCGCCTCTGCGCGCGTGGCGACCTCGTCCGCGGGCCGGTCGGACATCAGGCCGGCGATGGGCAGTTCCACCAATGCCAGTTCCGTCCCGTCGCGGAAGATCACGATGCCGCCGCCGATTTTGCGCAGCCGGTTGGCAGCCAGTGCCATCTGATCCGCATCGGTGCCCACGACGATCATATGGTGGCTGTCATGCGCCACGGTCGAGGCCATGGCCATGCGCCCGCGATAGCCGAAGCCGGAGACGAAGCCGTTCACCACCTTGCCCGTCGCCCGATGCCGTTCGACCAGTGCGATCTGAGCGACCTCCCCGGTGGGCTGGACGCGCCCCTCCGTCACGGGCAGTTCGAATTGCAGGGCCTTTGTGGGTGCCTGATTTTCGACGACACCGATCACGTTGGCCGTGACCGCATTGGCGCCTTCCGGGGCGGCAATATGAAAATCCTCCGCCTTCAGGTCGCGGGCCATGTTGACGGTGGTCCGCGCGTCTTTCGGCCAGTCGTAATGCGGGCAATCGACTTCGCAGACACCGTCCCGGGCCACTATTTGCCCACGCGCCACGACCAGTTCGATGGGCAGCGTCTTCAGGTCGGATGTCAGGATCACGTCGGCGCGACGCCCCGGCGTGAGGGAGCCGATCTCCCGCTCGAGGCCGAAGTGGGTGGCGGTATTGATCGTCGCCATCTGGAGCGCGACCAGCGGATCGCAGCCGCAGTCGATCGCGTGGCGGACCACGCGGTTCATATGGCCTTCGTTGACGAGCGTTCCTGAATGGCAGTCGTCCGTGCAGAGGATCATGTTCCGCGAATCCAGACCTTTTTCGGTGATCGCGGTGATCTGGCTTTCGACATCGTACCACGCACTTCCAAGGCGGATCATGGCCCGCATGCCCTGCCGCATCCGCGCGATGGCGTCAGCTTCGCAGGTGCCTTCGTGATCGTCCGCCGGCCCGCCTGCGACATAGGCGGCAAAGGCCGGTCCCAGATCGGGGGAGGCATAGTGCCCGCCGACGGTCTTGCCCGCACGTTGCGTTTCCGCGATCTCGGCCAGCATCTTCGGGTCTGCGGAGGCCACGCCGGGAAAGTTCATCATCTCGCCCAGCCCGACGATCCCGGGCCATGTCATCGCCTCTGCCACGTCGTCGGCGGTGATTTCGTAGCCGGTGGTTTCCAGCCCCGGCGCGGAAGGCGCGCAGGAGGGCATCTGCGTGAAGATATTGACGGGCTGCATCAGCGCCTCGTTATGCATCATGCGCACACCGTCGAGCCCCAGCACATTGGCAATCTCATGGGGGTCGGTGAACATGGATGTCGTGCCGTGGGGGATGACCGCCCGGGCAAATTCCGCCGGGGTCAGCATGCCGCTTTCGATGTGCATATGCGCGTCGCAAAGACCGGGGACCATGTAGCGGCCCCGGGCCTCGATAATCCGGGTGTCCGCTCCGCGGCAGTGATCCGCCTTGGGTCCGACAAAGGCGATGCGCCCGGCAATGATGGCGATGTCATGATCGGGCAGGGTTTCGCGCGTGTGCACGTTGACCCAGGTTCCGCCGGTAATGATTGTGTCCGCCGGGGCGCGGCCCGCGGCGACGTTGATCAGTCGCGCGGCTACGTCCGGCCATGTGGGAAAGGTATCTTGCGTCATGTCGCAAAGGATCAAACTTCGCACCGGCGTGCAAGGGGGTCCCCGCCATTCTTCGGAACGGGCCATGCGAAGGGTTTCTTGAAACTGTTACACGGGGCGTGCAGAAGAAGCGTATGGATATCGTCATCTTTCACAATCCGGCTTGCGGCACGTCCCGCAATGTCCTGCAGATCATCCGTGACGCGGGATATGAGCCGACGGTCGTTCCCTATCTCGAAACCGGCTGGACACGTCCGCAATTGCTTGCCCTGTTCGCGGCGGCTGAACTGACACCGCGCACTGCCCTGCGCACGACCAAGAGCCCGGCTGCGGACCTCGGCCTGCTGGACGAGAATGTGAGCGACGACGCTCTGCTCGACGCGATGGTGGAACATCCTGTGCTGGTCAATCGGCCGATCGTGGCCTGTCCGCGCGGCGTTCGGCTTTGCCGCCCGTCGGAGGCGGTGCTCGATCTGCTGCCGGAATGGCCTGCGGGACCCTATACCAAGGAAGACGGATCCCTGCTGATCGATGCTGAGGGCAACCGCGTCGAGGGCTGAGCCGGCTGGTTCATAGTTGATACGGATGCATTCCGCGCGGATCGCTCTGAAACGCCGTGACCTCGGCTTTCAGCCACGCGGCGAAGATCTGCGCGCTTTGCATGGTCTGCGCCTGAGGGGAGCGGATGAGGTAGTAGGTTTCCTGCATGAGCGAGCGATGCGCGAAGGGGGCCACCAGCATTCCGCGGGCGATAGCATCGGCTGCGATGGCGTCATGTGCCAACGCCAGCCCCCCGCCGTGCATCGCGACGGCAAGCGGCACAGAATAGGTCGTGGCATAGGTGACTGGCGGATCCGGCCAGTGAAGCCCCTGTTCCTCTGCCCAGACGGCCCAAGTGCCGAGCATGCTGGAACAATCGTAAAGAGGATGGGCGGCAAGCTCCGTAAGGCTGACAGCGTAGCCCGGCGCGCAGACCGGATAGTAATGGTCGCGGTGGAGCGGTTCCGCCCCGACGCTGTCAGACGGGCGCACCGAATAGCGGATTTCCAGATCAGCCCCTTCGGCCATGTTTCGCGGCTCCCACAGCTCTGTCGAGATATCGAGCTGGATGTCGGGATGCAGGGCGCGAAACCGCGCCAGCCGCGGGGCGAGCCACTGGATGCAGAAAGTCAGGTTGCATTGAACGCGTAGCACGTCTTCCGTTTGCCGGGTAATCGCGCGCGTCCCCTGTCGCAATGTGCGGAAGGCATCCCGCACGACCGGAAGATAGGAAATGCCGGTCTGGGTCAGCTCCAGCGCGCGGGTTCTGCGGTAAAAGAGCGGTCGGCCCAGATGCGCTTCGAGAGACTTGATCTGCTGGCTGACGGCGCTTTGCGTCATATTCAGATCCCCCGCCGCACCGGTGAAGGACAGATGCCGCGCCGCAGCCTCAAAACTGCGGAGCCAGTTCAACGGGGGGAGCCTGTCGCCTGTCATAACTTATCCATTAGCACAGCTTATGGCGCGGTGCAGATTTTTTCGTTGGTCAAACGAGCCCGCGCTGCGCGACGCTGAGGCCATCAAGGGAGCGCGCGATGGATCAGCGACATAACATGGAACACTGGCCCGAGCGGGTCGATCTGGCGGCGGCGTTTCGCTGGACAGCCCGGCTCGACATGCACGAAGGGGTGGCCAACCACTTCTCGCTCGCCGTTAATGACGCCGGCACGAGGTTTCTGATGAATCCCAACCAGATGCATTTCGCCCGTATCAAGGCGAGCGATCTGCTGCTGGTGGATGCCGAGGACCCGGAAACGCTGAAAGGCCCCGATGCGCCGGATCCGACGGCCTGGGGCCTCCATGGCGGGGTGCACCGGGCCTGCCCCCATGCGCGATGCGTCATGCATGTCCATTCTATCCACGCCACGGTGCTTGCCTGCCTGCAGGACAGCCGCCTGCCGCCGATCGATCAGAACTGCTGTACGTTCTACGACCGCATCGTGATCGACGAGCACTACGGCGGGCTGGCCTTCGAGGACGAGGGCGCGCGCTGTGCCGCGCTGCTAACCGATCCGCGCAAGAAAGTGATGGTGATGGGCAGCCACGGGATCCTCGTGATCGGGGACAGCGTCGCGGATACGTTCAACCGGCTCTATTACTTCGAGCGCGCGGCGGAGACCTATATCCGCGCTCTCCAGACCGGGCAGCCGTTGCGGCGTATTCCCGATGAGATCGCCGAAAAGACCGCCCGCGAACTGGAGGCTTACCCGGAACAGGATACCCGGCACCTAGCTGAGCTGAAGGCGATCCTCGACTCCGAAGGCGCGGATTACGCCGCATAAAACCGCTGCAAAGCAGGCAGACAGAACGCGGGCACCGCCCTGCGCCGAAAGGAAAACCGCATGATATACGGGCTGACCGAAGAGAACCTCATGATTGCCGAGACGGTGCGCCGTTTCGTCGAAAAGGAGATCTATCCCCATGAGGAACTGGTCGAACGGACGGGCGAGGTGCCGCAGGAGATTGCCGAGGAGATCAAGCGCAAGACCATCGAGGTTGGCTTTTATGCCTGCAACTTCCCCGAAAGCGTCGGCGGCGCGGGGCTCAACCATCTGGAGTTCGCGCTGGTGGAGCGGGAATTGGGGCGCGGGTCCATGGCGCTCAACCATTTCTTCGGGCGACCCCAGAACATCCTGATGGCCTGCGAGGGCGAGCAGGTCGAACGCTACCTTCTCCCCGCCGTGCAGGGGGAGCGGATGGATGCGCTGGCCATGACCGAACCCGGTGCGGGGTCGGATGTTCGCGGCATGAAATGCGCGGCGACAAGAGATGGCGGCGACTGGGTGGTCAACGGCACCAAACACTTCATCTCGGGTGCGGATCATGCGGATTTCATCATCGTCTTCATCGCAACCGGCGAAGACGAGACACCGAAAGGGCCGAAAAAGCGCATTACCGCCTTTCTGGTAGACCGGGGCACCCCGGGCTTCACCATCCGCGAAGGTTACAAATCGGTCAGTCACCGCGGCTACAAGAACATGATCCTCGAGTTCGATGACTGTCGCGTGCCGGATGCGCAGGTTCTGGGCGAGGTCGATGGCGGCTTCGAGGTGATGAACACATGGCTCTATGCCACCCGGATCACGGTGGCCGCCATGTCCGTGGGTCGGGCGCGCCGGGTGTTCGATTATGCGCTGGACTACGCCGCCACGCGGGAGCAGTTCGGCCAGAAAATCGGCAAGTTCCAGGGGGTCAGCTTTCAGCTGGCCGACATGATCACAGAGATCGACGCTGCGGATCTTCTGACGCTCGCGGCGGCCGACAGGTTGGACAGACAGCTCCCGGCGAACCGGGAAATCGCTTCGGCGAAGCTCTATGCGTCGGAGATGCTGGCGCGGGTGACGGATGCGGCGATCCAGTTGCATGGCGGCATGGGCCTGATGGACGATTATCCGCTGGAACGGTTCTGGCGCGATGCGCGGGTCGAACGGATCTGGGACGGCACCAGCGAAATCCAGCGCCATATCATCAGCCGCGATCTTCTGCGGGCGCTCGGTGCCTGATCGGCGGCTGCATCTGACGCAAGCGGCAGGCGGGGGGCCAGCCCCCCGGCGCCAGGGCGCCGCCCCCCGAAGTATTTCGGATCATGAGAAGGGGAGGGCGCGGATCGGGGTTAATCCTTTCTCAAGCTTTCGGCAGCCAGACTGGAATGGCGGTACAGGCGGAAGCGCCGTTGGCCGCATCGTGAGAAGCCCCCTGCCTCCCTCGGTCGGCAGGGGGTGGACCAGGACATGGTATGGTCCGCTGCTGGCGGCGCGGGGTGTGGCAATCTTCGGGCCCGCCGGGGGCGGTCATGCGTAGTCTGGATCGTCTGTTTCGCCCGCGGCGCATCGCTGTCGTGGGGGGCGGGGCCTGGGGCGCGCAGATCGTGCGGCAATCGCGATTGATGGGCTTTGCCGGCGAGATCGACATCGTTCATCCGAAGGCGGAGAGCGTCGAGGGGATCGCGCCCGTTCGCAGCCTTGCCGAATTGCCGGCGGTTCCCGACGCGGTATTCGTCGGCGTGAACCGCAGAGCCAGCATCGAAATGGTGCGCGCCCTGTCGGCCATGGGGGCGGGGGGCGCTGTTTGTTTCGCTTCCGGTTTTTCCGAAGCGCTGGCGGAGGACGCGGGTGCCGCGGACCTTCAGGCCGAGCTTGTCGCGGCGGCGGGGGAAATGCCCATCCTCGGACCCAACTGCTATGGTTTCGTGAATGCGCTGGACGGGGCGCTTCTGTGGCCCGATCAGCACGGATGTACCCGAGTGGACCGGGGGGTGGCGATCCTGACCCAGTCATCGAACATCGCGATAAACCTGACGATGCAGCGGCGGGGATTGCCGATTGCCTATGCGGTGACATGCGGAAACATGGCGCAGACACGTCAGGCGGAAATCGCAGAGGCTCTGCTCGACGACCCGCGTGTCACGGCGATCGGTCTGCATATAGAAGGGTTCGGGGACACGGCTCTTTGGCATCGGCTGGTGTTGAAGGCAGCGGAACGCGGCGTACCGCTTGTGGCGCTGAAAGTCGGGCTTTCGGATCAGGCGCGGCAGGCGACCGTCTCCCACACGGCATCGTTGGCCGGGGGCGACGCGGGGGCGGGGGCCTTGCTGGAGCGGCTCGCCATTCCTCGGGTGCGCGATCTGCCCACCCTGCTGGAGACACTGAAGATATTCCACACCGTGGGACGGCTGCCTTCGGCGACACTCTCTTCGGTCTCCTGCTCCGGCGGGGAGGCAAGCCTTGCGGCGGACGGGGCGGTTGGCCGCTCGCTGACCTTTCCGCCGCTCACCACTACGCAGCGTGACACACTTTCGGATGTCTTGGGGCCTATGGTCGCGCTCTCCAACCCGTTGGACT
>NZ_LWGH01000710.1:0-2147 GCF_001635395.1 Sulfitobacter sp. HI0129
ACAAGCTGCGCTATTTTTATGGACCGGATGGGTACGTCAGGGCCGACGGCGCCGCCTATGACGGCGTACGCGATATGGCACGGCAATACGGGCTGTTGCGATGAGCACAGCTGTCGAAGTAGACGACCTGAGTTTTGCCCATACGGGCGCGGACCTCCCGGCGCTGGAGCGGGTCTCGTTTCGGGTTTCGGCGGGCGAGAGCGTCGCTTTGCTCGGCCCGTCCGGGGCGGGCAAGACGACCCTGCTGGCACTGCTCGACGGCAGGCTCCAAGGCTGGAGCGGGCGGGTATCGGTTCTGGGTGCGCCGCTCGATCCCGACCGTCCGCCGCCGAGCGCGCGCCGTCCGGATACCGGTTTCGTGTTTCAGGAGTTTGCATTGGTCGAGCGTTCCTCGGTTCTGCGCAACGTCCTGAATGGCCGCCTGGGGCGCATGTCGCCGCTGCGGGCCCTGTTGGGATCACCGACCAAACATGATCTGGAGATTGCGCGCACGGCACTTGCCGATTGCGGAATTGCCGATCTTGCCGAACGCAGGGTCGACAGCCTCAGCGGCGGGCAGCGGCAGCGTGTGGCCATCGCACGGTGTCTGGCGCAGGAACCGCGCCTAATCCTCGCCGACGAACCGGTGAGCAACCTCGACCCCGCGCATGCATGTGAGATCCTGGCGCTGCTGACCGGGGCGGCGCGAACGCGCGGCGCGACGGCGCTGTTTTCGTCGCACCAGCCCGACCTGGCGCGGCGTTTCGCGCAGCGCATCATCGGCATGCGGGACGGGCGGATCGTGTTCGATGTACCGACCTCCGAGTTGAACGATGATGCGACGGCGGAGCTCTATCGGGAGGTAGGGCCAATCCCCGGTATCGGCCTCAGGGCGGTGTCCTGATGGCGTTCCGCGGGTTTGGCGGCATTGCGACGAGCGGTCTGATCGCAGCCGCGATCCTGTGGTCCTTCGCCACGACCGATGTCGAGTTCTCGCGACTTCTGTCGGCCGGCCCGCGGATCGCCGATTTCTTCGGCCGGATGTTTCCGCCTGACCCGACGGTGATGGCCGAGATCAAGAAGGGCAGCGCGGAAACGCTGAGGATCGCGATCCTCGGCACCCTCGGTGCTGTGATCCTGTCCGTTCCCCTCGGCATTCTCGCGTCTGAGACGATGGTATCGCCCGCGGTGTTTCGGCCGATCCGAACGCTGCTTGCCTTCATCCGGGCGATTCCGCTGATCCTCGTGGCCATGCTCATGGTGGGCGCTGTCGGGCTCGGGCCGCTGCCCGGCATCATCGCGGTCGCCTTTCATGCAACGGGGATGCTCGCCAAGTTCTATGCCGAGGCGATCGACGGCGTGTCCCGCGCGCCGATCGCAGCACTTGAAAGCGCGGGCGCCGGGCCGCTCGTGCGGCTCAGATACGCGATCTGGCCGCAGATGGCGCCGGTCGTCGCCCGCGACACGATTTTCCGGTTCGAGTTGAACCTGCGCGAGTCGCTGATCCTCGGCATTGTCGGCGCGGGCGGGATCGGCTTTTACATCCAGACCTACGTGCGCTCTTTCCAGTATGATAAGGCGGCCAGCGTCACGATTGCCGTCGTCGTCATGGTCATCGCTATCGAAGCCATCAACGTTGCGCTGCGCCGTCGCTTCACCTGACGATCAGGCATAGATGTCGATGGGGGTTCCGTCCCTGACCATGGCGTAGATATCCTCGATTTGCCGGTCTGTGACGGAGATGCAGCCTGCGGTCCAGTCGCGCTTGTTCATCGGGTCGATCCCCTTGCGCGGCCCCCCGTGGATGAAAATGTCGCCGCCCGGCGATTTTCCTTGCGCCTTCGCAAACGCGATATCGGCCTCGTTCGGGAATGAAATGCCGATGGAGAGGTGGAAGAGGCTGTCCGGGTTGCGCCGGTCAATCAGATAGGAGCCCTCCGGCGTGCGGCCGTCTCCTTCGAACTGCTTGTGGCCTTCGGGCGCGAAGCCCAATCCGATGGGATAGGTCCGCAAGACATCATCCGTTCCGTCAAGAACCAGCAGCCGCTGCGCCTTGTATATACGCAGCCGGGTCACTTCGGGTCCGTTGTAGGACCGGAACTTGCTGGCACAGCCAGACAGGAAGGTGGCCAATCCGCCCAACAGCAAGACCCGCCGTGGAATTCTGG
>NZ_LWGH01000711.1:0-1208 GCF_001635395.1 Sulfitobacter sp. HI0129
CGGCACCAACCGGCGGGCAGACAATGACGGGAACGGCGGGCGGCGATACCCTTTCAGGCAGCGACTATGCTGATACGATCCGGGGCGGGGCGGGCAACGACGATCTGCGCGGCCAATCCGGTAACGATACGCTCTTCGGCGGGTCGGGCGCCGACACGATCCGGGGCGGTTTGGGCAACGATCTGATCCACGGAGATGCCGGGGAGGACGAGCTGCGCGGGGGCGAGGGCCGCGATCATATCCTCGGAGGCAACGGCAACGATCAGCTTTTCGGCAACGCGGGGGACGATGTGCTCACCGGTTCCGGCCAGAGCGATACCGTCTTCGGCGGGGCGGGGGCCGATTTCGTCAACGGCGGCTGGGGCTACGACCGGCTCGAAGGGGGCAGCGGCGCGGACCGCTTCTTTCACCTCGGCCACCGCGACCACGGGTCCGACTGGGTTGACGACTACGCGGCGGAGCAGAACGATATCCTGCTCTACGGGGATGAGGCCGCCAGCGCCGCCGACTTTCACGTCAATTTCGGGGAAACCGCAGGCGCCGGTGCCGCGGGGGTGGAGGAAGCCTTCGTGATCCACAGCCCCACGGGCCAGATCATCTGGGCCGTCACCGACGGCGCGGCGCAAAGCGCGCTGTTCCTTCAGATCGCGGGGCAGGATGCGGTCATCGACCTTTATGGCTGACCGTTTCGCATCAGCGCGCCGTAGCGGGTAATTGCGGCCTCAAGGTCGTCGAAATATTCGAGCCGCCCGTTTTCCAGCACCGCACCCGCGTCGCACATACCCCGGAGCGCCTCCATGTTGTGCGACACGACAATCGCGCCGCTGCGGGCCATGCGCTCGGCAAAAACCTCCCGGCTCTTTTGGCGAAAGGCCGCGTCACCGACACTTGTGACCTCGTCCACGAGATAGGTGTCGAAACGGATTCCCATCGAGGTGCCAAACGCCAGCCGCGCCCGCATCCCGGCGGAATAGCCGCGGAAAGGCCGGTGCAGATGCGCGCCCAGTTCGGAAAACGCCCCGACAAATGCGACCAGTTCGTCGGTATCCACCCCGTAGACCCGCGCCACGAAGCGCACGTTCTGCGCCCCCGTGAGGTCGGGATGGAAAGAGCCCGCAAAGCCCACCGGCCATGAAACGCTGCCGCGGCGAAGCACATGGCCCCGATCCGCCGCCATCGTCCCCGCGATGATCTTCAGGAGAGAGGAT
>NZ_LWGH01000712.1:0-700 GCF_001635395.1 Sulfitobacter sp. HI0129
TGCTGGCCGAACACGGAACCGCCCGTGCAGCGCTGGAGGCTTTGCCCGATGTCGCCGCCGCGGCCGGCCTCGCCAGTTACCGCCCCTGCCCCGAAGGCGTGCTGAGGGCAGAGCTGGAAACCGCGCGGCAGGCGGGCGCCAAACTGCTGATGGAGGAAGACAGCCAATACCCCGCGCGGCTGCGCGACACGCCCGGCGCGCCACCTTTCCTCTGGGTTCTGGGCGATGTTGAGCTGCTGACCCGCCCGCTGGTCTCGCTGGTGGGGGCGCGGAATGCCTCATCGCTGGGCATGCGGATGGCGCGCAAACTGGCGCGCGAGTTGGGGGCCGCGGGATATGTCATCGTATCGGGGCTTGCCCGGGGGATCGATGCCGCCGCCCACCGCGCCGCGCTCGACTGCGGGACCATCGCGGTTCAGGCCGGCGGGGTGGACATCCGCTACCCGGCCGAAAACGCCGACCTGGCGGATGCCATCGCGCAGCGGGGGTTGCGGCTGTCGGAACAGCCGATGGGCCTCAAACCGCTGGCGCGGCATTTCCCGCTGCGCAATCGCATCATCTCGGGCCTGTCGGCGGCGACGGTGGTGGTGGAAGGTGCCGCGCGGTCGGGCGCGCTCATTACCGCGCGGGACGCGCTGGATCAGGGGCGCGAGGTGCTGGCCGTGCCGGGCCACCCGTTCGACGCCCGTGCGGCGGGCTG
>NZ_LWGH01000713.1:0-2749 GCF_001635395.1 Sulfitobacter sp. HI0129
ACCGGGTAGAGGGATAACGGTGCTGGCCGCCGCAGACTGCCGATCACGCATGACCAATCGCACGCGCCATGAGACATGACGAAAGGGCCGCGCCAAGCGCGACCCCCTCTCTTCACTCCTGCGACGCATTCTTCACCGGGTCCGCAACCCGCATGACCGTCAGGCCTTTCGCTTCCGCTTTCTGCCCGAGGTTCAGCGCGACCCCGTTGCCGCCGAAGAGTACAACCCCCGTCGCCGCGAACTTGTCGTCCAGCATTTCGTCGTTGCACTTGAACGGTGCCGCCCGCCCATGCGCGGACCAGCGCGGATCGAAGCGCGCTTGTGCGACCCCGCGTGCCCGGGCCCACCGAGCCGCAATCATCTCCGCCCCGTGCTTGCCACCCTTGTGGCAGAGGAAGATCTCCTGGTTGCGGTTCTGTTTGATCCGTTCGCGAACCTTGTCGAGCGTGTTGAAGATCACATCGACATCGGTCCAGTCGGTGGCGCCTGAGACGATCAGGGGCACCCCCTCGACTTTCGACTTCTCGGCGGTTTCGCGGTCGTGCTGCTCGAGGAGCTGCCGCGCCTCGAAGACCGCCCCGGTCTCTTGCGCCCGGACGCTCGCGCGCGACCCGGCTGCCGGGATGAAGGCGTGACCGGTCTCAATCTCGTAGCATTCCGCAGCCGCCTCGCTCAACACTTCGATGGCGCTGACAATCTCGCGCAGCTGCACAAAGCGCGCCTGCGCCTCTTCGAGCGCGGTCTCGGCGATCTCCGATCCGTCGTGGGATTTTGCCAGCGCGCCGATCTTGTCGGCGGTGCGGTCGACCTCCTTGCCGAGCGCCACCTTGCGCCGCTGCAGGATCGTGGCGAGCCCATGGGCCAGCGGTTCGATTTCTGCTTCAAGCCCGGTCCCGCGGAGCTGCCCGAGCAAAGCCTCGAAGCTCTCGCGGATGATGTGGTCGGTCAGGATGTGATCTTCCGGGATCGGGAGCTGTGCGTCTTTCTCGGTCAGCCCGAAAAGCTCGATGGTCTCGTAGGTGTTCGCATTGTCGTAAGCCATGTCTGGTCTCCAGTGTTCGGTTCCAAGGCCACCACGTGAGTGTGGGGGCATGGCCGAATGCCTGGTTTCCGAATCTGCCCGGGTCAGGGACGGCGCAGCCGCCGGCTTGCCGGGCGCAAAAGTTTTCCGCGCACGGCACCCGACACATGCGCGCGCTCGCGCATGGCACCGCCCCAAGCCACCGGCTCCGCCCTCGCCGAAAAGTTTTGCGATCCTTGACGCGGGCTGATTTGGGGGCCATCCGGAGGATATGCTTCCGCACTCATGTGTGTGTGTTTTGACGGTAGGTTTGCCCGACCCGAGCAGGCAAACGGCCCGACCGGACGCGGAAGACGGATGAAGCGGCGGGATCGTTTTGGCCTCGGGCCAAAACAGACCAGAGCGCAATCCGGCGGAGCGGCCAGGAAGGGACGTGCTCGCGAGGCGGGCAAACCGGGGGCCTGGGTGCGACGCCGCGGTGAGGCCGCATGGCCGAATGCGCGACGGACCGAAGGGCCGTTCTCCCCTGCGACACGCGAAGCCGAGCAGGGGAGGCCGCAAGGCTGGGACTCAGGTCGATGTGCAGGCGTTAACGCTGCCGACTATACGAGTGTGTTTTCGCCAGCATTCGACGTGATGGGCGGGAGCCAGTCATTCGCAGCGCCTTGGACGAACGGCAGCGATGCGCAGGAAGTGGACTTCGCAAAGTTGCGGGTTTTGGCGGCGGGTGGGGATACATATGCTGCATGCGCATCTGGATAAACCGTCTTTCGCCATAGATGCAGCCGCCACACATCATCGAGCGGAAGGGATTCGGGACAAGGACAAAACCGCTCTCGCGGTAAGGGTATCGGCGTCGGAACTAATCATTACTTGCCGCTTAGCCACAGCCGGAAACGTTGCCAAAGACCTTGTCGCGCATCCGCATTCGCCCTTGCTGCGGGGGCTTCCGGCGCATCGTAATAGCGACCTTTGGCGCGACGGTCGTGAGCCCGTCCTGCTGCAATCTGTTCATCGCTCATATCGCCTGCCCATCGGATATTGCTGTGCTTGATCCAGTAATGCGATCGGCAGGGAAAACTCCAGTTTCCGATGGATGGCGAGAGCGACACAGATACACCGTCATAACCCATCTTCCAATCCGTCGGGCTTAAAGGCGTGACCACTTCGCGGCCGCAGCCACAGGCGCATTTATGAACGGCCGTCGCGTAATCCATGGCAAGATAAAGAACGCCTTCCTCAGTCCTCTCGGGGATCGCATCTACAAATTTATGGTTAATTTTCTTTATCGTCATCGAGCCTGTCCATGTTGTTTATCATGTTGCCGTCAATCGTGTAGTTGCTGGAATGCTCGCCCTCAAAATCGGCATAAAATCCAACCAGTTTCTTCCATCTGAGTACCGCGAGCGTTGCGTTCAGAGCGTTCAGGTCAGCGACTTGGATGTTGGTGGCGTAAGCTTCATCGATCTCTGCTTCGCCCATGCCCACGCGGCGGCGTAGCGGTTCGCGCCGCTCAGCTGTGCTCAGCGTCACCCGCAGCACGCCGACCAAGGCATCGTCGCCCATCTCGATGCCCATACCAACATCGATGAAGGGGATGCCCTGTTCTTCGAGGCGTTCGACTGCCGGGCGTTTGGCGATGCCGGAGTCAACGCACACAAAGACGAAATCCATCTCGTCTAAAAGGTCCGCGTTGGAGGCGTCGAGATAGACCGGGTAAGGGACGAT
>NZ_LWGH01000714.1:0-1251 GCF_001635395.1 Sulfitobacter sp. HI0129
GCTATGTGATCGAGGGCCACGTGCCGG
Source organism: Sulfitobacter sp. HI0129 (assembly GCF_001635395.1). NCBI lineage: Bacteria > Pseudomonadati > Pseudomonadota > Alphaproteobacteria > Rhodobacterales > Roseobacteraceae > Sulfitobacter > Sulfitobacter sp. HI0129. Next base: position 28 of record NZ_LWGH01000714.1, read on the forward strand.
CGGCTGACATCCAACGCCTGCTGGAGGACCGGCCAGACGCGGTAGGCCTGGCGGTGCCGGGAATGCCCTACGGGTCGCCCGGCATGGGACCGGAGGACGACCGGGAGGCTTACGATGTCTTCCTGATCCACGAAGACGGATCGACCGAGGTCTACACCAGCTACTCGGCTCCTGACTGAACTCGCGGCAGAACCTTAACAATTGGAACCCCTCTCCCCCATAGCGCTTGGCTTTCTTGGAAGCCTGGCCGCCGGATCGCTGACCGCGGTCGGGGCGGTCCCCGTTCTTTTTGGGCGCATCCCGTCCCGGGCCACGCGCGATCTGCTGCTTGGCTTCGCGGCGGGTGTCATGCTCGCGGCTTCGTTCTTCTCGCTGATCATCCCGGCTCTCGACGCAGCTGAAGGACAGTTCGACAACGGTGCTCTCCCGGCGGCCATCGTATGTGTTGCGATCCTGCTTGGCATGGGCGCGGTCGCTCTGATGAACGAACGGCTGCCGCATGAACATTTCAAGACGGGGCGGGAAGGTCCCGACGCCGCATCGCTGCGGCGCGTCTGGCTTTTCATCATCGCGATCACTATCCACAATTTTCCCGAAGGGCTTGCCGTCGGCGTCGGGTTCGGGGCTGACGGTTTGTCGGGCGGGTTGCCACTTGCGATCGGTATTGGATTACAGAATGCCCCCGAAGGTCTGGCGGTGGCGGTTTCGTTGCTCGGCGAGGGCTATTCCAGGTTTCGCGCCTGGGGCATCGCCGCCCTGACCGGTCTCGTCGAGCCCGTCGGCGGGCTCATCGGCGCGGGTATCATCGGCATCTCGCAACCGCTGCTGCCTTGGGGTCTCGCCTTCGCAGCAGGGGCGATGCTCTATGTCATCAGCCACGAGATCATTCCGGAAACCCACCGGTCCGGACATCAGAACAGGGCGACGCTCGGCCTCGCGGTTGGTCTTGTGATCATGTTGTTCCTCGACGTCTGGCTGGGATAAGCGGATGAGATCTTGCCTCTTCGTCGGTCTGCTTGCTGCTCTGATCGCCTTTCTTGTCGATCAGGCAACGAAGGCAATCGTTGTTTCCAATGCGACTGTTCTTAGTTCCGGCGTATCGGTCTTTCCCGGCTTCAATCTCATCTACCTGCGCAATGACGGGGTGACCTTCGGGCTTCTCGGCGGTGCGCCATGGTGGAGCCTTGTCGTATTGGCACTTGGCATCTGCGTCTGGTTGGCGGC
>NZ_LWGH01000715.1:0-520 GCF_001635395.1 Sulfitobacter sp. HI0129
CGGACCTGGCCCGCGCAACCCAGGCCGCGACGGTCGCCGCCGGTGCACAGGCTCCGACGACGGCGGACGATCAGTTGCGCCGCCACGTCAGCCAGCAGATCCGCAGTGTCGATCTGAAGGACAACAAGTTCCGCTTCTCGCTCGCCCCGCATGGGCTGGGCGAGATCGAGATCGAGGTGCTGCGCAACGAAGCGGGCCGGGTACAGATCGCGATGGCGGCGGAATCCGCCTCTGTCCTGGGGGCGCTGCGGCAGGACCGGGACCAGTTGCTCGATGCCTTGCAGGCGCGGGGCATCCTTGCAGATAACGCCGACCTCGATTTCCAGACCTTCGGTGAACGCGACCGGAACGGCGCGCAGGAGTTCGGGGCGGAGAATGCCGCCGGAGCGCAGGCGGAGGCTGAAACCGCAGAGACCGAAGAGATTGCCCGCGTCCATGTGCCCACGGCGGGCGCGACGCTGGACATAGTGACCTGAAAGGGACCCCGATGATCGACGCAAGCACCGCCAGCGGCCTTGCC
>NZ_LWGH01000716.1:0-2141 GCF_001635395.1 Sulfitobacter sp. HI0129
GTGGCGGCGTCGACAGATCTCCGCGAGGTCCTGCCCGGCATCGGTGAGGAATATCGCGCGGTATGGCTCCCGCCGGACCAGACCAGCAGCCTTGAGCCGCGAGATGTTCTTGGTCACGGTCGGCGGCTTCACGCCAAGCCGCTCGGCGATCTCGACCGGTCTGGCCTCCCCGCGCGTCTCGATCAGTTCCGCGATCAGTTCGACGTAATCCTCCGCCATCTCGCTTTCATGTGCCTGACGCACGGTCGCAAAGCCCTCGGCCTGCGCCTCGGGAGCCCGGTCGACCGCTTCGAATGGCTCACGCCCATGTGATTGTAGCTTTGTCATACTCGGGACTTTGCAGCGAAACAGCGGGATTGACAACTTGTTTGCTTCGGGTAGATAAGTTAGCCATGTCTAACTTTGTACTTTGGAGGCCGTGGTGATGCGAAATATTATGAGAGCGCTGCTCGCCACACTCGCAAGTGCGCTCCTCCTGTCCGGACCTGTCGCCGCGACGCCGGCCAAGGAGGCGCCTTGGCTTCCCGAGGCAGCGGCCTACCGGCTGACGCTCTTTCTTGGAAATCTCGAGCCTCTGCCCTGGGACGACATCAAGACCGCCTGGACGGAACCCTACCGGGGTTCGGAATTCTCTGTCGGAGCGCTGGCGTGGCTGGACCGCAAAAGCGATATCGAGCCTGACGGTCTTCTGAACGCGATGATGCGCGAAGACCGGCAGGCGGTATTCGCCGAGGCGACGCGGCTCATCGCGCTCAGGATTGAGGAGAATTTGGACCGTGCTCTCGCGGCCGAAGAATCGGCGACAGCACAGCTGGCGGTGCAGACGGCACGCGAACTCTACCGTGCGTTTGAGGATGGTATCGCGGCGGCCGATCCCGAAGCTGCAAGACGCATCGGCCTCGCCTGGCTGGAACTCAACAGCAGCACAGGTTCCGCTGGTGTTCTCGGCGCTGGCGCCACATCTGCGGATCGCGACACGATGGAAGCCGCCCGTGCAGTCATCTCCGGCTATCTTGCGGAGAACTACCTCCTGGACAGTTTCGCTCCGCGCCGGACGCTGAGCGCCCTGCCGGAAACAGCTGTGCTCAGCGGAAAGGCCATCGAGGTACCGCCAAGCCTGCCGCCTGGGTCCGACATCTTCGATCAGGACCCGCTGCCGCTGCTCGTGCTCAACTTCGAGGAACAGGGCATCGACGAGACCGACCTGCCGCTGGTGGCCTACGGCGACATGCTGTTCGACAGCGCGCAACTCTTTGGAAGCCCGGCGCAGGATCTCGGGATCGCCTGCTCGACCTGTCACAACCGCTCGGACGTCAACCAGCGGCTTTTCATCCCCGGCGCCAGCCACCAGCCGGGTGCGATCGACGTCGACGGCGCCTTTTTCAACCCGATCTTCAATGACCGGCGTGACGACCCGCTCGACATTCCGAGCCTGCGCGGCTTGCGTTTTACCGGTCCTTACGGCCGCGATGGCCGTTTCGCCTCCCTGCGCGATTTTACCCGCAACGTGATCGTCAACGAGTTCGGCGGGAATGAACCGACGCCCTTCATGCTGGACGCTCTCGTCGCCTACATGCTCGAGTTCGACTTCCTGCCGAATTCCATGCTGACGACTGATGGCCGTCTGACCGACACGACCCAAGAGGCCGCCCGGCGCGGCGAGGAGATCTTCAATACGCCCTTCGCCGGGCTCGGCGATCGGTCCTGCGCCAGTTGCCACGTGCCAGACGCGAACTTCCTCGACCGGCAGGCCCACGACATCGGCTCCGTCGCGCCGGGCTACGAGGGGGCCCGCGCCGGTGCGCTGGACACGCCCACGCTGCTCGGCACGGCCTATACCGCCCCCTATTTCCACGACGGGTCATTGCCGACGCTGGCCGCCGTCGTGGACTGGTTCGACGAGACGAAATCGCTTGGGCTTACCGAGGAAGACCGCGCCGACCTAACCGCCTATCTCGAGACCGTTGGCGCGGCAGACGAGCCCTATGAAGCCTTCGACACCGAGAACACCGCTTTCCGGCTGGCATTCGCCGAACTGACGACCTTCGCCTCGACAATCGATACGCTACTGCCGCGGCGGGACGCAGAGCATATCCTGCTGCTGACCGACACCGTGGCTGCGGACCTTTCGGCCGACGCCA
>NZ_LWGH01000717.1:0-784 GCF_001635395.1 Sulfitobacter sp. HI0129
GCTGGGATAGTTTCGCGCCAAATGAAGCCCCGGTGAACGGGCGCGAGAGGCAATGCGCCCGGCAGGGCAGAATAAAGAGCAGGTTCGATGGAAGCAGAGACGCTGGCACTGGCGCAGGGGATCGATTTCTCCTTGTGGGGGTTGTTCGCACGGGCGACGGTAACGGTCAAACTGGTCATGCTCATGCTGGTCGGCGCGTCCTTCTGGTCGTGGGCGATCATCCTGCAGAAATTCGCGCAATATCGCTCCGCCCGGCGTGAGGCGGCGGCTTTCGATCAATCTTTCTGGTCGGGGGAGCCGTTGGACGGTCTTTTTGACAGCATCGGCCCCGATCCCGATGGCGCCGCCGAAGGAATCTTCGCCGCCGGAATGAGCGAATGGCGCCGATCGCATCGCGATGACGGCGGGCTTATTCCCGGGGCCACCGCCCGGATCGACCGCAGCATGGATGTGGCCATCGCCAAACAGGCGGAACGTCTGCAAAAGGGTCTGCCGGTGCTGGCCACGATCGGCTCTACCGCGCCTTTCATCGGCCTTTTCGGCACTGTCTTCGGCATCATGAACGCCTTCATCGAAATCGCGGCCCAGCAGAACACCAACCTTGCCGTCGTGGCCCCCGGCATCGCCGAGGCGCTTCTGGCCACCGGCATGGGCCTGCTCGCCGCCATTCCGGCGGTGATCTTCTACAACAAGTTCAGCGCCGACAGCGACCGTATCATCGGCACCTACGAGGCGTTCTCGGACGAGTTCGCCACCATCCTCAGCCGCCAGTTGGATAGCTGAA
>NZ_LWGH01000718.1:0-570 GCF_001635395.1 Sulfitobacter sp. HI0129
GCGCGCCATCGTGGACGGGGTCATCGCGGCCTCCCCCTTCGACATGGCGCCGGAGGAGGCGGCCACCGACCTTGCGCTCGCGGAATTGCACCTGACACATCTGCTGTTGCCGGAAGCGGCGACCTATCTCGCGGCGCTGGAACCCGGGACGCTTACCCCTGAAGAGGAACGGCGCTATCGCACGATCGCCCTGGCGCTCGACCTGCTGGGCGGGCCGGAGGGGTTGGAACAGGCGGTCTCACGCTCCCAAGGCTGGGGGCAGGGGGCGGCATTAAGGGCGGCGGCTTTTGCCCGGTTGGGCAATGTCGACGCCCTGCGCGATCTTCTGCCCCGGATGCCAGCCGCGTTGGACGGGCTGTCACCGGCGCTACGGGTTGCGGTCTTGCCCGACCTGCTTTCCGGCGCGCTCGATGCGGGCGATTGGGATGCGGCGTCCTTTCTGGCAGCCTTGTTCGACGATCATGCGGAACTGCGCAACGGCGCAACCTATCGCTACCTGCTCGCGCGAGCGGCGGAAGAGCGGNGCGAGCTGTTGCTGGCCTTTGACGGCTACGTAAAGGCGGCACGGGG
>NZ_LWGH01000719.1:0-1034 GCF_001635395.1 Sulfitobacter sp. HI0129
ACCGGCACCTCGATCCGCTCGGGCTCCACCCGGACATTGCGCAGCCGCGCCAGTTCCGCTTCCCGCTGGGCCAGTTCCGCGCGTATCTCGGCGATGCGGTCCTCGACGCTGGCGGTCTTGTCGGCCAGCAGTAGGCCCGCCATCAGCAGCATCCGGCTTTCCGGCATCCGCCCGACCTGATCGCTCAGCACCTGCGCCTCGTCGTCCAGCATCTTGGCGGCAGCGTGCAGATAGCTTTCCTCGCCGTCCTGGCAGGCCACTTCGAACTGGCGGCCCCCGATCGTGATCCGTACCTCGGGCATCAGGCGGTTCCTTTCGTGTTGTCCTGCGCCGGTTCCTGCTCCGCGCCCACCAGCGGCGCCAGCGCGGCAAGGATGGCTTCGGCCTCTGCGGCTTCGGCGGCGCGGGCGGCGCGCAGCGCCTCCAGTTCGGCCATCATCGCCTTGTTGATCAGATGCGGCTCGCCCACGCCTTCGGCGTTGGCTTCCTGCAGGGCGGCACAGGCCTCCGACAGCTGCGCATTGGCGCGGCGCACCCGCTGCAATTCGGTGTCGAGCCGTCCGAAAGCCGATTCGCCCTCTGTCAGGCGCTGGCGCAGCTCCTCCGCCTCCTGCCTGAGGTCTGAGAGTTCCGACTCGTTCTTCTGGCGCAAGACCCGCAGCCGTTCGGTCAGCTGTGCATTGGCGGTCCGCTCTTCCTCCAGCGCCTCGGCCATGTCCTCGTCCGGTCCGGCGGGGGCCTCAGCGGCGGGGGCCGGCTCCGGCGCGGCCTGCCCCATGGCCTCCACCCCGCGGGCGACCCGGTCCATCGCGGCGGCGATGCGCCGTTGCAATTCGTCAATCTCGTTCATGCTCACTTTCACCTCGTCGCGTCTGCGGGACGCCCGGCCCGGCCCCGTGCACGCCGCTGCCGATGCGGATGCACCCGGGATCGAATCGCACAGGCGCGGTTCGAGTACAATCCTACCCAATGCGCCGCAAGAATGCGCCCCATATCATATCAATCGCTTGGCAGCACTTGTTCACGCGGCAATC
>NZ_LWGH01000720.1:0-11676 GCF_001635395.1 Sulfitobacter sp. HI0129
GCCGACAGCCACGACCGGTCGAGCCATATGTGGGACATGGCCGAGCGGAGCGGCGTGCAGCAGAGCCGCTTTCCCAAGCTGGAAGAGGCGCGCGTGCCACTGCTGGACGACAGCCATGTCGCGATGTCGGTCAATCTGGATGCCTGCATCCAATGTGGCCTTTGCGTCCGGGCCTGCCGTGAGGTTCAGGTCAACGATGTGATCGGCATGTCGGGCCGTGGTCATTCGACCTATCCGACCTTCGATATGGCCGACCCCATGGGCGCATCCACCTGCGTGGCCTGTGGCGAATGCGTTCAGGCATGCCCCACCGGCGCCCTGATGCCCGCCACCGTGGTGGATGAAGACCAGCGCGGCGATTCAGCGGATTACGATTCCGAGGTGGACAGCGTCTGCCCCTTCTGCGGGGTGGGCTGCCAGATTTCGCTCAAGGTAAAGGATGGCAAGGTCAAATACGTCGAAGGCATCGACGGTCCGGCGAATGAGGGCCGCCTTTGCGTCAAGGGCCGCTTCGGCTTTGACTACATCCATCACGATCATCGTTTGACCAAGCCGTTGATCCGGCGGGACGATGCACCGGCCAAGGGGCTCAACGTCGATCCGGCCAATTGGCAGACGCATTTCCGTGAGGCGAGCTGGGAAGAGGCATTGGACGTCGCGGCAGATGGGCTCAAGGCCATCGGCGGGCGGGGCGTGGCCGGTTTCGGCTCCGCCAAATGCACAAACGAGGAAGCCTATCTGTTCCAGAAACTGATCCGGCAGGGTTTTGGCCATAACAACGTCGATCATTGCACCCGGCTTTGCCATGCCTCGTCGGTCGCGGCGCTGATGGAAAACGTGGGTTCAGGCGCCGTGACGGCCACCTTCAACGAAATCGAGAACGCGGATGTGGCGATCATCATCGGTGCCAATCCGGTCGAAAACCACCCCGTTGCGGCGACCTATTTCAAGCAGTTCACCAAGCGCGGCGGCAAGCTGATCGTCATGGACCCGCGTGGCGTGGGCCTGCGCCGCTTTGCGTCCCATATGTTGCAGTTCCGCCCGGGTACCGATGTGTCGATGCTGAACGCGATCATGCATGTGATCGTGGAGGAAGGCCTCTACGATGAGCAGTATATCGCGGCCTATACGGAGAACTGGGAAGCCGAAAAGGCGCATCTGGCGGATTTCGCCCCGGAGAAAATGGCCGAGGTCTGCGGGATCGAGGCAGACGTGCTGCGCGATGTGGCCCGCACCTTTGCCGGGGCAAACGCTGCCATGATCTTCTGGGGGATGGGCATCAGCCAGCACATCCACGGCACCGATAATTCGCGCTGCCTGATCTCTCTGGCCCTGATGACCGGCCAGATCGGGCGGCCCGGTGCGGGTCTGCACCCGCTGCGGGGGCAGAACAACGTGCAGGGGGCGAGCGATGCGGGGCTTATCCCGATGTTCCTGCCGGATTACCAAAGCGTCACCGACGATGGCGTCCGCTCCGCCTTTACGGAGGTCTGGGGCAGTGAGGATTTCAGCGCCGAAAAGGGCCTGACGGTGACAGAGATCATGGATGCCGTGCATGACGGGGATATCCGCGGCATGTATGTGCTGGGCGAGAACCCCGCCATGTCCGACCCTGACGTGGAACATGCGCGCGATGCGTTGGCAAAGCTCGATCACCTTGTGGTGCAGGATATCTTCATTACCGAGACGGCCAATTATGCCGACGTGATCCTGCCGGCCTCTGCCTTCGCGGAGAAGTCGGGCACCGTGACAAATACGAATCGTCAGGTGCAGATGGGCCGCCCGGCGCTGGCACCCCCGGGCGAAGCGCGCGAGGATTGGTGGATCGAGGTCGAATTGGCCAAACGTCTGGGACTTGGCTGGACCTATGAGAGCCCCGCGGATGTTTTCGCGGAGATGAAGCGCAACATGCGCTCGCTCGACAACATCACTTGGGACCGGCTGGAGCGCGAGAATGCGGTGACCTATCCATCGCTCAGCGAGACGGACCCGGGCCAGCCCATCGTCTTCGGCGATGGTTTCCCCCGGCCCGAGGGGCGGGCCAAGTTTACACCGGCCGCGATCGTGGCACCCGATGACGTGCCGGATGCCGAATATCCCATGATCCTCACCACGGGCCGGCAACTGGAGCATTGGCACACCGGGTCGATGACCCGCCGTGCAACGGTGCTGGACGGGCTGGAGCCGGAGGCGAACTGCTCGTTGCATCCTTCTACCTTGCGCAAGCTGGGCGTGGCTCCGGGAGAACACGTCCGGTTGAGCACGAAGCGCGGCATGATCGAGATCATGGCGCGGGAGGATCGCGCGGTTGCCCCCGACATGGTGTTCTTGCCTTTCGCTTACGTGGAAGCGGCAGCCAACATCCTGACCAACCCGGCGGTCGATCCCTATGGCAAGATTCCGGAATTCAAGTTCTCTGCCGTCAAGGTCGAGGCGGCGGGGAATCGCGTGGCCGCGGAATAGGCCCGCGCCGGGGGTTGATAGCCACCGGGATTTGGCGTGATCTGGCGCAGCGGCGGCACTGGCGATTGACCGGTGCCGCCGCGACCTTTGAAATATCGCCAGAACAGGACCTTTCCCATGAACATCGACCCCGACCGTTTTCTCGCCGATCTGCATGCGCTTCGCCGGTTCGGTGCCGCAGGGGTTGGCAAAGGTGTGGTAAGGCCTGCCTATTCCGAGCCTGACATAGAGGCGCGGCGCTGGCTTGCGGGCCGAATGGAAGAGGCCGGTCTGCGCGTCGAGGTCGACGAGATGGGGAATATGTTCGGGATTGCGCCGGGTCGGTCGCTCCTCTTGGGGTCGCATTCCGACAGCCAGCCGCAGGGCGGGTGGCTTGACGGGGCGCTGGGGGTGATCGCGGCGCTGGAAGTCGCCCGTGCCGCAGTCGAAGCAGGCGGGCCCGCCGTTTCCGTGGTGTCCTTTCAGGATGAAGAGGGCCGGTTCGGTGTCACGACAGGAAGCGCCGTCTGGGCAGGGCATCTGACCCTCGGAGAAGCGGATGCATTGGAAGATCACGCGGGCGTGCCGCTGGCAGATGCGCGTGCGCGTATGGTAGACATGGTGACAGGCCCCGTTTCCGCCGAGCATTTCACGGGTTTCGTGGAGCTTCACATCGAACAGGGCCCGAATCTCGACAACGCGGGGGAAAAGGTCGGCGTGGTCACCGACATCGTCGGCATCCGTGACATGAAGATCACGTTCGATGGGCAGCAGAACCATGCAGGTACGACGCCCATGGCAGTGCGCCGCGATGCGTTTCAGGCCGTATCCGCCTTTAACTCCGCGCTCAACGAACGGCTGCGCAATGTCGTGACGCCGCGCACCGTCTGGACCATCGGGCATGTGTCATTGACGCCCAATGCCTCTTCGATCGTGCCGGGTCGGGCGGTATTTTCCATGCAGTGGCGCGACGCGGATAGTGACCGTTTGCACCGGATGGAGAAGATCATCCGCGAACTCGCCGATGAAGTCGCTTCCGAACGGGGGATGGAGGTAAGTTTCGGGCAGATGCTGGGCCTTGAACCCGTTGCGATGGACGCACAACTGCGCGACGCGCTTTGCGCCGCCGCCGAAGACGAGGTGCCCGGCCAGTGGCGCCGGATGCCTTCCGGTGCGCTGCATGACGCGACCAATGTGTCCAAGCTGCTGCCAGTGGCGATGCTGTTCGCGCCGTCCATCAACGGGATCAGCCATGCGTTCGAAGAAGACACGGCGGAGGATGATCTGGTCACCGCCACGCAGGTTCTGGCGCGGGCAGTGGCGGCTTCGGGTGCGCGCTGAGGCGCTTCAGCTCCAGCTCACATCACCGAGAAAGATATAGCCCGCGCCATAGATTGTTTTGATCAGTTGCGGGTTTTTCGGGTCTTCCCGTAGCTTCGTTCGCAGCCGACTGATACGAACATCCATGGCCCGGTCGAAGCCTTCGGAGGCCGCCCCGCCAAGGCTTTCCTGCATCTGGGCCCTGCTGATGAGCCTGCGCGGCGCTTCGACAAAGAGGCGCAGCACCTCGCCTTCCGCATGGGAAAAGGGAGTTTCGGCACCGCTGGCGTCTTCAAGGACGTAGCGGTCGAAATGGGCTGTCCATCCGGCGAAGGAGGCGCTGGTGCCCTGCTGGTGCACGGGTTGCGTACTGCGCAGCCGCGCGCGCACCCGTGCCACGACTTCGGACGGATCGAACGGTTTGATGATGTAGTCGTCGGCCCCAAGCTCCAGACCCGTGACCCGGTCCTGCACTTCGGCCCGGCCCGATATGATGATGACGATGGCCCCCCGTTCGAGGGCCAGCCGATGCACCAGCGTCAGCCCGTCGCTGTCCGGTAGGCTGAGATCGACGAGGCAGACATCCGGGGTTCGCTGTGCGAGGGCGGCCTCGAAAGCGCGTGCACGGCCGAAGCGCTGGGTTTCGAAGCCCGCTTCTTCCAGCGCATCCCCCAACATGGTTCGGATGGCGGGTTCGTCGTCCAGTATGGTGACAAGGGGGCGGGTCATGCGGCGTCGGAATCCTTTGGCGTGATGAGCAAGGCGAGGTCGGCCGCCCCGAAGGGTTTGCGCAGCACCGTGGCGGCCTTCTGCGCCGCGCGGAACAGGTCATGCTGTTCCGGAAGCGAGGTCATCAGCACCAGCGGCATTTGCCCGGCCAGACGATGTGCAAGGTCGATGCCGGTTGCCTCGCCTTCGAGTTGCACGTCGGAGAGGACGAGCGCGATGTCGGGAAGGTCGGCAATCAGCGCCATCGCCTCATCCGCGCTGGCCGCTTCGATGACGGAATGGCCGAGTTGCATCAGCATGTCGCGTACAAGGGCGCGCAGATCGTCCCGGTCCTCCACCAGCAGGACGAGGCCGGCGGTTTCGGGCATCGGCAGACGATAGGGCAGCCGCATGGTAACCCGCGCGCCCCCGTCGGGGGCGTTCTCCAACCGCAGGCTGCCCCCGGCGGACCGCGCCATGTCATAGACCATCGAAAGCCCGAGGCCGGTGCCTTCGGTGCCCTTGGTGGTGAAGAAGGGATCGGTGCCGTGGATCAGCGCGCGGTCCGAGAACCCGGCGCCGCTGTCTTCCACCACCCATTCGACCCAGGTGTCATGGACCAGCCGCTGGCGCAATTCGATCCGGCCCGCCGCGCCGCATGCGTCCCGGGCATTCAAAACGAGGTTCAGCAATCCGTCCTGCACCTGCCCGGGGTCGAGCAATACGGTCACGCCGGGGGCTTCGTTCAGCGCGGCGAAGGAAACGTCCTTGGGCAGGTTGGATGCGGCGAGCAGGCGAATGTCGCGCAGCAGGTTGTCCAGATCGACGGCGCCGGGCCGCTGGGGGCGGGGCCCCGTCATGTCGGCGATGGCGCTCAGCAGGTGCCCGCCGCGCCGCGCCGCTGCCAGCGTGCCGTCGACCAATGCAGCGGCGTCCCGGGGCAGGGCGGGCAGGCGGCCCAGCTTGGACTGCATGCCAAGGATGATTGTCAGCAGGTTCGAAAAGTCATGCGCCAGGCCAGAGACCGTCTGCGCCGCGATTTCGCGTTTGCGCGTCTGCTGCAGGGCTACACGGGTCTGGGTTTCTTCGGTGACGTCCATCGACATGATGTAGACGCCACCGCGGGTATCGGGCGTAAAGGCGGCCCGGATACGCCGGGCGCTGAGTTCATCCGTGAATTCGAAGGTCGACGCGACCCGGGCGAAGGCCTTGGCCAAGGGTTCTTCCACACAGGCAAAACCAGCCTCGCCCAGCACTTCCCGGATATGCAGCCCGATGATGGAGGCGGGGCGGCCCGGCATAACCTCGTTCAGGCGGCGGTTCGAATAGGTGTAATGCCCCGAGGCATCGAGGTGCGCGATATGGGCGGGCACCATTTCGGTGGTCAGCCGCATGCGCGATTCGCTGTCGGTCAACTGACGCTTGGTCTCTTCGAGACGGGTGATCATGGCGGCAAGCTGCCGGTTGGTCGCCGCCAGTTCCTCACTATGGGCGAGAACCTGATCCGACAGCGCGTCCGATCTGGCCCGCAGCAGCGCTTCCTGCTGTTTGGTCCGGGTAATGTCGGTATAGACTGTCACCCAGCCCCCCTGCGGCAGGGGGGAGCCTTCGACACTGATGGTGCGCCCATTGGCGCGGGTCCGTTCCATGTAGTGCGGCAGAAAGGCAAGCGCCTGTTCCACGCGTTCGGCGACGAAGGCATCGATATCCTCTACCGTGCCGTATTCCCCCCGGCTGGCGAGATGACGGATCGTATCCTCGAAAGGTGCGCCGGGGGTAACGAGGGTGGAGGGCAGATCGAACATTTGCTGGAAAGGAGCGTTGGATACCACCAGCCGCAGGTCCTGATCGTAGATCGTCAGCGCCTGCGCGATCAGGTTCAGCCCTGCCGCCGTCAACGCCTTGGTCTGATCGTCCACCTGTTGCACATGCCCCTCCTGCGCGGAGAGATACCATCGCGGAACTTCGCGCACCAGCGTCGGCGGGACCGGCCCGCGGATTGAAAGCGTAGCGGACCGGGGGTATTCACACTGCATGAGACACTTGCCCGTGACACTACTGCTGGCGCTGGTAAGCCCTATTGCGGGCTGGGCGCATCCGCATGTCTTCGTGGACACCGGTATCGAACTCATCACCGATGAAAGCGGCAAGCTGACGCAGGTAAAGGTGACGTGGGCCTATGATGCCTTCTATTCTTTGCTGATCACGGAAGACATGGGGCTCGATCCCGACGGGGACATGGTTCTTACCGAAGCCGAGCAATCGGAGTTGACGGGGTTCGATGCCAATTGGGATCCGGGTTTCGCAGGCGACCTTGTCGCGCGGCTTGGCGGGGGCGACCTGACGCTGTCGCGCCCGATCGCACCTACGGCGCAAATGCGGGAGGGCCGGATCATCACCACGCATCAGCGCGATGTGGCCGAACAGCCCAACCTTGCGGGGGAAACACTGACGCTTCTGCCCTATGACCCCACCTATTACACCGCCTACGATGTGACGCTGCCGGTCACAGTGACGGGCGCAGCCGAATGCGACGTCGCGCTCACCCCGCCCAAGATGGACGATGCGCTGAGCGAGATGCAGGACAAACTGCTCGCCGTCGATGCGGCGGAGGATCCAGCTGAACTCGGTCTGGGCGATATGGGCCGGGCCTTTGCCACGGAGGTGCGGATTACATGCGCCGGGGGCTGAGCATCGCATTGGCGGCGGCGGCGCTCCTGCTGGCTGGGCTGTGGCTGAGCGGTGGCTTCGATGGCCTCGCCCGGTGGGCCGCGGCGGCCCAGCGGGAATTCCAGAATGACATCGCCCTGACCTTGCGGGGCATTCGTGCGGGGCAGGCCGATGCGCTTTGGCTGCTGTTGGGGGCGTGTTTTGCCTATGGCTTTTTCCACGCGGCAGGCCCCGGCCACGGCAAGGTGCTGATCGGCGGCTACGGGCTGGGCCGCAAGGTGGCGATGGGCCGGCTCGCGTTGATTTCGCTGTTGTCGAGCCTTGGTCAGGCGGTGACGGCGATCCTGCTGGTTTATGGCGGTATCTGGATCTTTTCATTGGGACGCGAAAAGCTGATCGGCGTTGCCGAAGATGTGATGGCGCCTGTCAGCTATGGCGCGATTGTCCTGATCGGTGGATGGCTGGTCCTGCGCGGGCTTGGGCGTTGGCGGGAGGCCGGGCAACATCAAGAGCATCACGGGGGCGCTGTCTGTGGTGACTGCGGCCACAGGCACGGCCCCACCGCGGAAGAGCTTTCGCGTCTTCGGGGGCTGCGCGAAGCGGCCTTGCTGATCGGCGGCATTGCGATGCGGCCCTGTACCGGGGCGCTCTTCGTTCTGATCGTGACATGGCAAATGGGCATTGCGACAGCCGGGCTGGCCGGGGCCGTGGCGATGGCGCTGGGCACTGCCACTGTGACTGTCGCGGTCGGCACGGGGGCGATTGGCCTGCGGGGCGGAATTCTGGGCGGGGCTTGCTCTGCCACGCTGGCCCGCACGGTATTGCCGATGGTCGAAATTGCAGCGGGGCTGGTGATCTTCATCGCTGCTGGCGGATTGCTTTTGCGGGCAATCTGACCCTGTAACAATTCGCAAGGTTTCTGAAAACTTCAGGAAAAAGTTGACGTACAGGCTTCTTTCGACATCCTTGTGCGATATCGGAATCGCATGAGCGATCGGGCCCGCAAAAGACGGGCAAGGGGAGGATACAGACTTGGCAACGCCGCTGAAGCGTGCCGACGGACCGCAGTCCGTACCGGCGCTGTTGCATCGCAACGCAACTGAGTATGCGAAAGCGCCTGCTTACCGCGAAAAGGAATACGGGATCTGGCAGAGCTGGACGTGGTCGCAGACCCGCGACGAAGTCGAAGCTCTCGCGCTTGGGCTGATGGAGCTTGGCATCGAAGAGGGCGATTTCGTCGCCGTCATCGGCCGCAACCGTCCATACCTCTATTGGGCGATGGTCGCCGCGCAGATGACGGGCGCCGTTCCCGTGCCGCTTTATCAGGACGCAAACGCCGAAGAGATGGCTTACGTCCTCAACCATTGCGGAGCGCGCTTCGTGATCGTCGGCGATCAGGAGCAGGTCGACAAGGTGATCGAGGTGCGTGACCAGCTGCCGGATTTCGAGCGGATGATTTACCTCGATCCGCGCGGGTTGCGTAAATACGACCATTCCAAACTGGATCAGTACACCGCCGTACAGGAGCTGGGCCGCAAGACGCGCGATCAGCACCTGAAAGAGATGGAGGCCCGTCAGGCCCGGTTGAACTACGACAGCCGGGGCGTGATGCTCTATACCTCGGGCACGACCGGAAAGCCCAAGGGCGTCGTGCTGTCCAACCGCAATATCATCGAAACGGCGCGTTCTTCGTCAGAGTTCGACAACCTGCGCCAGACGGATGACATCCTTGCTTATCTGCCCATGGCATGGGTGGGGGATTTCATCTTCTCGGTGGGGCAGGCGATGTGGACCGGCTTTTGCACGAACTGCCCGGAAAGCGCCGACACGATGCATGTCGACCTGCGAGAGATCGGGCCGACCTATTATTTCGCGCCGCCGCGCGTGTTCGAAACCCAGCTGACCAACGTGATGATCCGCATGGAGGATGCGAGCCGCTTCAAGAAGAAGCTGTTCGACACGTTCATGGCGCACGCGCGCAAGGTCGGCCCCGCGATACTCGACGGCAAGAAGGTCAGCTTTGCCGACCGTGCCAAATATGCGCTGGGCGAGTTGATGATCTATGGGCCGCTGAAAAATACGCTCGGCTTCAGCCGGGTGCGGGTGGGCTATACCGCGGGAGAGGCGATCGGGCCCGAGATCTTCGATTTCTATCGCTCGCTGGGGATCAACCTGAAACAGCTCTACGGCCAGACCGAGGCGACCGTCTTTATCACCGCGCAGCCCGATGGCGAGGTGCGCAGCGATACCGTGGGCGTCACCTGCCCCGGCGTCGAGTTGAAGATCGCCGACAACGGGGAGGTTTTCTACCGCAGCCCCGGGGTGTTCGTCGAATACTACAAGAACCCCGAAAGCACGCAGAGCACAAAGGACGCCGAAGGCTGGGTCGCCACGGGCGACGCGGGCTTCATCGAGGAAGAAACCGGACACCTGCGGATCATCGACCGGGCCAAGGATGTGGGCCAGATGGCGGACGGGCGGCTCTTTGCGCCCAAATACGTGGAAAACAAGCTGAAGTTCTTCCCCAATATTCTGGAAACCGTTGTTTTTGGAAACGGCAGAGAAGAATGCACCGCCTTTATCAATATCGACCTCACGGCGGTGGGCAACTGGGCCGAGCGGAACAACATCGGCTATGCCTCCTATCAGGAACTGGCGCGCCACCCGCAGGTGATGGACACGATCCAGAGCCATGTGGAACAGGTCAATGAATCCGTGGCGCAGGACGAAATGCTTTCGGGCTGTCAGGTCCACCGCTTTGTCGTTCTGCACAAGGAACTGGACGCGGATGATGGAGAGCTGACGCGGACGCGGAAGGTCCGGCGCAAGATCATCGAGGAAAAGTACCACGACATCATCACCGCGCTTTATGACGGGTCCGACAAGGTCAGCACCGAAACGGAAGTGACCTATGAAGACGGGCGCAAGGGCAGCATCAAGGCGACGCTAGAGGTGCGCGACGCCAAGGTCTGGCCAACGGCGCAGAAGATGGCCGCGGAATGACTATAGCCAGACGACCGCGCATATTCTCTTTGAATAAACACCAATCCCGGATGACCTATCCGTTAAATTTCAGGGGGTTGCGATTTGCTTGACCAGACCGAGAGCTACACCACCGAGGACGGTCGCACCATTGGCCCGGTGGTGATGGAGATGAAGAACATCACCCTGCGTTTCGGCGGGGTGGAGGCGATCAAGGATATCTCTTTCGATATCCGCGAAGGAGAAATCCGCGCGATCATCGGGCCGAACGGTGCTGGCAAGTCCTCCATGCTGAATGTCATCAGCGGCTTCTACGTCCCGCAGGAAGGCGAGGTCTGGTACAAGGGCAGCCGCCGCCCGCCGATGAAACCCTATCAGGTGGCCGAACAGGGCATCGCCCGGACCTTTCAGAACATCGCCCTTTTCGAAGGCATGTCCGTTCTGGACAACGTGATGACCGGGCGGCTTACCCATATGAAGACCGGCATGTTCTGGCAGTCGATCTGGAAGGGCAAAGCCGAACGCGAAGAGATTGAAAACCGCGAGGTCGCGGAGCGGATCATCGACTTTCTCGAAATTCAGGCGATCCGCAAGACGCCCGTCGCGCGGTTGCCATACGGTTTGAAGAAGCGCGTGGAACTGGCGCGCGCGCTGGCCGCGGAACCGACGATCCTTTTGCTGGACGAGCCCATGGCGGGCATGAACGTCGAGGAAAAGGAGGACATGAGCCGCTTCATCCTTGATGTGAATGACGAATTCGGCACCACCATCGCGCTGATCGAACATGACATGGGCGTGGTCATGGACCTTTCCGACCGGGTGGTGGTGATGGACTACGGCAAGAAGATCGGGGACGGCACACCGGCAGAGGTGCGCAACAATCAGGACGTGATCGACGCCTATCTGGGGGTGGCCCATGACTGACGCGATGAGGCAGGGAAACAAAGGGGGCGAACATGCCTGAACAACTGGCATTCACCATCGAGGTGTTCCTGAACGGCCTCATGGCCGGCGTCCTTTATGCACTGGTCGCGCTGGGCTTCGTGCTGATCTACAAGGCCTCGGGCATCTTCAACTACGCGCAGGGCGTCATGGCGCTGTTTGCCGCGCTTACGCTCGTGGGGATCATCGACGGGCAGGTTCCCTTCTACCACTTGATCAACGCGATTTTCGGCACCGATATCCATTACTTCGGGTGGAAGGTGAACAGCCTTGTGGCAATTGTGGTGACAATGCTCGTGATGATCGCGCTCGCGTGGATGGTGCAGCGGTTCGTCTTCCGGCATCTGGTCGGGCAGGAGCCGATCATCCTTTTCATGGCGACGATCGGACTGGCCTATTTCCTCGAAGGTGTCGGCGACCTGATGTGGGGGAGCGAAATCAAGACGCTGGACGTGGGATTGCCGCAGGGGATCAACGCGACAATCGACGAAGCGACCTTCAACCTCACGGGCTACGGCTTCTTCATCGACAACCTCGACATCATCGCCTCCATCGTGGCAGCCGTGCTGGTGATCGTACTGGTGCTCTTCGCCCAGTATACCAAACAGGGCC
>NZ_LWGH01000721.1:0-1704 GCF_001635395.1 Sulfitobacter sp. HI0129
ACAAGACTTATCGGATCGTCAGGAAAGCGCTGCTTGGAAAAATCGTAGGCAAGCGCTCCAACGTTTACCGGAAAACGGTCGTCGCCACCCAAGGTGTTCAGGATGATGGTCAGATCGTATGCCCATCGTTGTGGCGACTTTGGCTTGCTCATCCGGGCTTCCCCCATAGCTTTACCATCTCGCGGATTTTTTCTTTGGTGTCGGCATCCATGTGCCGGTATTCGCGATAGAACTGCACATCGACTGCATCCTCTTCTGATATCGCCTGCTTTTCGTCGAGCAGGTATTCAATCGTGACGCCAAGAACTTCAGCGATCTTAGTCAGCTTTTCCGCAGATGGTCGCGGCGGATTCTTGTTCTCCAGCTCCCAAATGTAGCTTTTGCTGGAGCCGGAGAGTTCGGCGAGTTTGTCGAGCGTTAGCTTCTGCTCCTTTCGTAAGCGGCGAATCTTCTCTCCCAGGCTGTTGGTCATGTGGCGGCCTCCCCATCGATCTTCTTGTTCGGTAAAGACATACTTTACGTGCTTGACTTCTGACTTTCAACAAATATATGATGTTCGGAGTGGGCGTACTTTTTGTGCCTGCATCCCTAACGAACCGGAGGTATGAGAAACATGAGTAAGGGACCGAAGACCCATCACGTCGTGCCGAATCCGGCAGGCGGATGGGATGTCAAGCGTGGCGGCGCATCCCGCGCCAGCAGCCACCATGAAACGAAGCAGGACGCTGTTGATCTCGGACGTGAAATCAGCCGCAACCAACAAAGCGAACTGCGCATCCACAACCGCGACGGACGGATCGCCAGCAGCGATAGCCACGGTGGCGATCCGTTCCCGCCCAAAGGTTAAACAGAAAGGACATAGCCATGGCGAAAGACGAAAAAGGCAAACCCGACAAAGAGTATACGATTGTCGTTAACGGTCGCGAGAAGACGGTGACAACGACCGAGCTTGGTGAGAACGATCTGATCGCCCTCGCCTATGAGAACCCGCCCACCGGCGAGATGATCTGCTTCACGATCACTTACCGGCGCGGTCAAGGCAACAAGCCAGAAGGCACGCTGGATGAGGGCGATACCGTGAAGCTGAAGGAGGGCATGATCTTCAATGTCACGGCAACTGATAAGTCGTAACGCCGATCTCAAGGCCCTCGAAGAGGGCGGATACGAGGTGGCCGTAAAGAATGGCCACCTCGTGATTTCCAACGTGCCCTACGTGAACGCCAATCGCGAGGTAAAGCTTGGCACCCTCGTTTCTGTTCTGCAGATGAACGGGGGCGAAACGATGACGCCGAGCGACCACAAGGCGTACTTCGTGGGCGAACATCCTTGCGATCCGGACGGCAAAACGCTCGAAAGCATCAGGCATTCCAGCAGACGCCAGACCCTCGGCAAAGACATCACGGTAGACCACATGTTTTCGGCCAAGCCGAAAGAAGGCTACCGCGACTATGAACACAAGATGGCTACCTATGTAGAGATGATCGCTTCGTCCGCGCGGAAAATCGATCCGACGGCAGATGCGCGCACCTACGTCGTTGCAAACTCCGATGAACCTGATCCGGTATTCAACTACCAAGACACAGCCTCGACACGGGCCGGAATCGGCGGTCTCTCCGAAAAGCTGGCAATGAACAAGGTCGCAATTGTCGGCCTTGGTGGGACCGGCTCTTACGTTCTCGATCTGCTCGCCAAGACCCCGATCCG
>NZ_LWGH01000722.1:0-1142 GCF_001635395.1 Sulfitobacter sp. HI0129
ACCTGCATCGGCAGGTGCTGTTCCGCCAGCGTGATCTGGGCGCGGCCAAGGCGGAGCGCGCCGCGCGCAGCCTGTCGCGGCTGAACCCCGAGTGCCATGTCACGGGTCATGTCGCCCGGCTCGACCCGGCAAATGCGCCTGCCTTCGCCGAGGGGGTCGATCTGGTGATCGACGCGGCGGACAGCTTTGCCGTCAGCTACGCGCTGTCGGATCATTGCCGCGCGGCGGGGCTGCCGCTGATCACCGCCTCCGTTCTGGGGAGGGCGGGGTATGTGGCGGGTGTCTGCGCCGGCGCGCCCAGCCTGCGCGCGCTCTTTCCCGACCTGCCGATGAGTGCGCAGACCTGTGCGAGCGGCGGCGTTATGGGGCCCGCCGTTGCCGCGATCGGGGCTTTGCAGGCGCAGATGGCCCTGTCGGTCCTGCTGGGCCATGCGCCGAGCCCGCTGGGGCAGGTGATGCAGCTTGACCTTGCGACGTGGCGCAGCAGCGTTTTCCGGTTCGACGGGGCGCCGGAAGCCCCCGGGCCGGCCGTGATCGCGCCCTGCCAGATCGCCCCGGACGATCATGTCATCGACCTGCGCCTGACGCCTGATTACCCCGCCCCCCGCCCCGCGCCGGAGGAGCGCGTCGTTTTCGCCTGCAACACCGGGCTGCGCGCATGGCGCGCCGCGCGCCGGGTGATGGAGGGCGGGCATGCCCGCGTTGCGGTCATCGGATACGGATCGTGACGCCCGCGATCCTCTGTATCGGGGGCATGGATTCCAGCGGTGGTGCCGGGCTGCTGCGGGACAGCGCCACGATCGAGGCCCTGGGCGGGCGGATGCGCGCCGCCGTTACCGCCGTAACGGCTCAGGATGACGGGGGCCTGCGCGCGAACCTTCCCCTGCCGGTGGAGACGGTACTGGTACAAATCGGCAGCGCCGGACCGGTACAGGCGGTGAAGATCGGGATGCTCGGCACCGCGCCCATCACCCGCGCCGTTGCACAGGCCTTGCCAAAGGGGTTCCGGGTGCTGGACCCGGTGCTGGCGTCGAGTTCGGGCTTCGCCTTGCTGGAACCGGAGGGGATCGGCTGCCTTTTGTCCGATCTGCTGCCGCGCATGGATCTGGTGACGCCGAACCTGCCCGAGCTTTACGCGCTGG
>NZ_LWGH01000723.1:0-2768 GCF_001635395.1 Sulfitobacter sp. HI0129
GCTTTCGCTGCGCCTACACCTAACGGCTTAAGCTTGCTCGTGAGACCAAGTCGATGACCCATTATACAAAAGGTACGCTGTCAGGCCGCAANGNCCCTCCAACTGATTGTAGGCGTTCGGTTTCAGGTACTGTTTCACTCCCCTCGTCGGGGTGCTTTTCACCTTTCCCTCACGGTACTGGTTCACTATCGGTCAGTAAGGAGTACTTAGCCTTCGAAGGTGGTCCTCCGATCTTCAGACAGAATTTCACGTGTTCCGCCCTACTTAATACGTCCAATCATGCTTCCTATACGGGACTATCACCCACTCTGGTTGCGCATTCCAACGCATTCTAGTCACACTCATGGCTCGGCTGGTCCCCGTTCGCTCGCCGCTACTAGGGGAGTATCATATTGATTTCCTTTCCTCCGGGTACTTAGATGTTTCAGTTCCCCGGGTTTGCCTTTTTAACCCTATGTATTCAGGTTAAAAATACCTGTTTTACCGCATTATTGACTGCCGCCGAAGCGGCAACAATAACACAGTATCAGGTGGGTTGCCCCATTCAGAAATCCATGGATCAAAGCTTATTCTCAGCTCCTCATGGCTTATCGCAGAGTATCACGTCTTTCATCGCCTCTTACTGCCAAGGCATTCACCAAACGCCCTTTTCGCGCTTGATTTGATCCAGAAAAAGCAAGACTTGCGTCTTGCGCGACCGCACAGCTGGTAACTAAATGCGGTCCTTATTCCGGTATCAAAAGCATACTTTCCCGCCACCACCCGTGCGGATGGTGACATGCATGATCTTTCGATCATGCCGGTTAGTGTACTTGACTTGGACAACGCTGTTCTTTTCAGCAGGCATACATCCGGTCGGCCGAGGAAACAGCCTTGCAAATGCTCGCCGCGGCCCGAAGGCTTTGGCACCAAACTGAGATCATCCTCTTACTTAAGGTGATCAAACAGTGTTGATTTGTATCTCTCTTTACGATGTCAATTCGTCCGGATTGGACGAGCAAAAGCGCCGTAGCGCTCTTGCTGATCTAATCCATCAGCTTTCTTTGAACCAATCAGGCAATGTCGTACGCAAACCGAATTTTATCGATTTCGCCCGCAAAACCTTCAGCTTTGCGTCCCTGACCGGTGATCTAGTAATCGCTCGGTACGCCTTGAGCCGCGCCTTCATCCACGGCGCATCCGGCAAGGTGGCCAGTCTGCTGTAGAAGTTTTGCGCGTCCTGATCCGCTTCAAGCCAGAGCTTGCCAGGCAATCCACGTTCGCAACCGGATGCTACCTGCTTCCGGTGTGCGTTCGCTTCGGCCAATGCTTGGGTCGATGCATATTTCAGGTGAACAAGGTAAATGCCCTTTGGAAGGGTAAGCGATGCTTTGTCGAGCCTGTCGGAAGGCACCTCAACTCCATGTCGAGCCATGTGGGTGCCCCGCCGTACCGCCCAAGCCTTGCTGTAATGTCCGGAAAAGACAGCATGCGATCTGTGCTTCAGCACATCATCACCAGCAATTAATTCCCGGTCACCGTCGACTTCCGCAAGATTGATCCCAAGCGCAAACAGAGCGGATGCTCTTTTATGCGCTTCGAACAATGCTTCGAAGGAAGGAAACTTCATAGGATCGATGCAGATTAGCTCATCTGCATCCGTCCGTATGACCCAGTCAAACAGCGCGCCAAGCCCATCCTGCAGTCCGTTAAGCAATTGCCCGCGGACCCGGTCGAACCCGGCAAGATCATCCCTTGGAACCGTGATCACGTTTGCCCCAGGGCAAAGCTTCCCAATCATCTCATCATGACCGTGGGCCACGATGTAGAGATGTTCAGGCTTCAGGTGCCTCGAGTAATGTGCGTACCATTGCGATATCGCCCAATAATCTCGGTAAACCATTGTGATCGCACAAATCTTCATGATCCCTTCTAGTCATATCGACCAGACAGGAACAAGAGAATTCATGGTGGAGCCTAGGAGGATCGAACTCCTGACCTCCTGAATGCAAATCAGGCGCTCTCCCAGCTGAGCTAAGGCCCCGAAAGGAATGGTGGGTCGAGGAGGACTTGAACCTCCGACCTCACGCTTATCAGGCGTGCGCTCTAACCACCTGAGCTACCGACCCATACGGGCGGTAGCCCGTGTTCAAAATTCTGAAGAGATATGAGGACGGCTCGGTTCGATATATGGACAGCTTTGTTTGCTGTCCTGCTAAGTGTTTCATGAGTTGGACAAGTCCAACTAGCTAGAAACATCCTTAGAAAGGAGGTGATCCAGCCGCAGGTTCCCCTACGGCTACCTTGTTACGACTTCACCCCAGTCGCTGATCCTACCGTGGTCCGCTGCCTCCAAAAGGTTAGCGCACGGCCGTCGGGTAGAACCAACTCCCATGGTGTGACGGGCGGTGTGTACAAGGCCCGGGAACGTATTCACCGCGTCATGCTGTTACGCGATTACTAGCGATTCCGACTTCATGGGGTCGAGTTGCAGACCCCAATCCGAACTGAGACAGCTTTTTGGGATTAACCCATTGTCACTGCCATTGTAGCACGTGTGTAGCCCAACCCGTAAGGGCCATGAGGACTTGACGTCATCCACACCTTCCTCCCGCTTATCACGGGCAGTTTCCTTAGAGTGCCCAGCCGAACTGCTGGCAACTAAGGATGTGGGTTGCGCTCGTTGCCGGACTTAACCGAACATCTCACGACACGAGCTGACGACAGCCATGCAGCACCTGTCACTGCGCCACCGAAGTGGACGCCCGATCTCTCGGGTTAGCACAGGA
>NZ_LWGH01000724.1:0-2508 GCF_001635395.1 Sulfitobacter sp. HI0129
TTTCATTGAGCACAAGGGTGGCACCGGCCCGGGCGGCGAAAGCTGCCAGGGCACCGGTGCCAGCCGAGGGCTCCAGCACGGTCTCGCCCTTGCGAACGGCTGCCGCCCGCAAGGCCAGCGCCGCAAATGGCAGCGGCGTGGAAAACTGCTGTAGCCGGATCTGCTGCTCTGACCGGCGGGTTTCCGTCAGCAGCCGTGAGGCAAGCAGCCTTGCAGCGGCGATGTCACCTGCCGCGCCGTCCCCACGCAGCAGCACCTGAACAGCCGCGGCCTGCATCAGGTCATAGGCCATGCGCCAGTCCCAGGCACCGCCGGCATCGCTGCCATGGAACGTCTCGCGCATGATGCGCGCGAGCGCTGAGCTGCGCAGGGGTTGGAGGTCGACCTCCGCGCCGATCTTCGCGAGGACGGAGACGAGGTCAGGGTGGGGGATTGAGAGAGCCGGGTTTGCCGGTTTGGGCTTGGACATGGGGGTTTCCTTTGGATCAGGGTCTGAGTTCCAAAGGACAAAAAGCCCGCTTTCGCTTTTCAGGGTGACGGGGGTCAGACCGCGCTGACCTCCAAGGCTTGGTCAGGACTTGGGTTCGACCTCCCGTTTCGCATCAATCAATGCCTGTGCGGCCTGCATCACCTGAACTTGAGATGTTCCCGTGCATTCCTCCTCCAGCGCGGCCTGCACCTTCGCGCGAAACCACGCGTCATACGAATTGACATCAGCCGCCACGGAAATGCTCCTCGAGCCCGATATCCAGCAGCTTGCCGAGGTCATCGGGCATGTCTGCAACGTGCACAGCAATTGGGAAACGGTGCCCCGTCAGGTCAGGCGCGCATTGCTCCTCTAGCCCGAGGTGCTGCCTATCCTTTTCCGTCTCAATCATTGTGCTTTCTCCGACCGTATTATCAGCCGATGCTACATCTTCCAGCGGGGCGTCGTAAACGATAATGCCAAAGGGTCACGGCAAGCTGGCCCACTTACCGATCGGGCACCGCTTCAAGGGAAGTTTCGAACCGCTTGCCCGCCGCTGCAGCTTCTTTCAAGAGCGCGTCGAAATTGTCAGGTGGATTGCCATCTTCCAACATCCCTTTGAACGTCGCATAGGCATCCGTCTTGCTGCCGTAGGCGCGCAGGGTCTTGTCGTCGTTCACCCAGGCCACCACGATGACCTTCGCATCGCTGTTGAACCGATAAAACAGCCGATACTGCTGGAAGAATTTCGCCCGGAACCAGTGCTTGCGGTGATCGCCGAGTGTGCCGCCTTGCCGGAAGGCGGCGGCACCCGGATCTGCCGGTATGGCCTCGGTGACCAGCTTGAAGATGGCGGCCAGCCGTTTCGTCGGGTTTTTCTTGCGCCAGGTCTTAGGATCGCGTGCCTTACGCGCCTCGACCTCTTCAATCAGCCCTTCGAGCTGGTCCAGAAAGAGCGGATGCGCATAAATCGACCATCCGTTTACGACAAGGGGCGCTTGGGCGGGCACGCTATCGCCGCTCATTCATCCTCGAGCGATAGCGGCGCATCGAGATCGACGTCAACGTCTCCGACCAGTGCTGCAAGACGGTCATGCAAAGCCCCATCGAACGCCCGAATGCGGTCCGGATGCGCCTTGATATCGGCCTCGACAAAATCGAGAAAGGCTCCGAGCACGGGATCTTCCTCGTCGCTGCGCACGGGCTCGATATAGACCCTGCCACTCGGCTCGGTGCAGTAACGAATCTGGTCGCCCTTGCCCAGCTTGAGCTGTTTGCGCACACCCGCCGGCACGGTCGTCTGATACCGATCCGTGAGTTTCGAGACATCTTGTGCGAGGGCTGTCATGGCAGTCTCCTGAAGAAAAGGTTCTTTGCTACCCGCGATAGGTAATGCGTTTGCATTGCCTTGTCAAGACAAGCCGCAGCATCTGCTGTCGCCGGGCAGGTCGATGAACCGTCCGGCGCAGGACCTAATTTCGCCCCGCCAGGAACTCCGCCAGCACCGGGCTAGCCGCACCTTTCGCGGAGCTGAGCAGCTCCGAGCCCGCAAGCGAGGCCTTCGACAGGCGTACGAGCCCACCAGTTTCCTCGATGCGGTAGCAGCGGCGCTTTTGCCGCCCGCGCCTATAGTGGGTCGCGGTGACAATCTGGCAGGTACTGCCATCGGTGAGCGTCACAGGTGCTGCGAGCTTGATCTTGTCGCCTTCCTCGTAGTCCGGGATCGCAGCCCAGTCCTGGCAGCGCTGGCGCCAGGCATGAGCATAGCTGTCTGGGTCTTTCAGCTCGGACAGCAGGGCCAATAGGCTCAGTGGCGCGCGGGATTCGACCGGTCCCGCGCTTTCCTCCATGTCCTTGTAGCCCCAGCAGCCGTCATCATATCGGGTAAGGAATACGGCGGCGAAAGTGATGGAGCCATCCGCATCGGTGACATAGGTCGTGTCTTCGACAGGGGTGCCGTCGATATTTGTGACCTTTGCCGCCGCGTACCACGTCGAACCCACCTTGCAGGCTTTGACCAGTTCCGTCTTGCGCCTTTCGCC
>NZ_LWGH01000725.1:0-563 GCF_001635395.1 Sulfitobacter sp. HI0129
GCTGGGGGTCCGCCGCGCTCGACCTCGCCTATGTGGCGGCGGGGCGGTATGACGGCTTTTGGGAACGCCGGTTGCAGCCCTGGGATCTGGCCGCCGGCATGGTCATCGTGAAAGAGGCCGGGGGCCTTGTGGAGCCGATCCGCCCGGAGGCCGATATCGTCGGCAACGGGGAAATCGTCTGCGCGAACGAGGCGATCTTCACCACCTTCGCCAAGACGATCCGCGGCTGACAGGCCCGCGGCGCGTCAGTCGTCGCCGGGAAAATCGTGGTTCTCGCTCCAGCGCATGGGTTCGGCGCGCCAGACCTCCGCCCCTTCGATACAGCCGAGGTTCACGCCCGTCTCCGCCGGGTCGGACCTGCGCTGGTGATGGGTGTAGATCCCGCAAGTGCTGCAGAAATAGTGCCGCGCCGTCTTTGTTCCCCATTGGTAAAGGCTGAGGTTATCGGCCCCCTGCAGGACGCGCACGCTGCTGCTCAGCGCGGTGACATTGCCCGCCTGCCGCCTGCGGCAAAAGCTGCAGGTGCAGCGTTTCGCCCCCGTGATACCTTGCGGAAACTCCGC
>NZ_LWGH01000726.1:0-707 GCF_001635395.1 Sulfitobacter sp. HI0129
GCGGCAGATCGATGCCATAGGCCGCGATCAGGGCGTCGATATCGACCCTGTCGCGTGAGGGAACCGTTGGCCCTGACGCCACGTCCGACAGAACATCGCCGGGAATGTCGGAAACCACGAGGCTCACGATCGGGGTCGGCCCGGCGTGGAGCGCCAGCCTGCCGCCCTTTACGTCGGAAAACCGTCTGCGAAGGATGTTCATCACCGAAATGGGCGCGCCGGAAGCAAGGAGCGCGCGGTTCAGGGTCTGTTCATCGGCAAGCGTGAACCCTTCGGGCGGGGCGGCGAGCAGGGCGGAGCCGCCGCCGCAGATGAGCGCGATCACCAGATCGTCGGGCGTGAGATCCTTGAGTGTTTCGCGGATGCGGCGGGTGGCGTCCATGCCCGCCTGATCCGGGACGGGATGGGACGCCTCCAGAATGTCGATCCGGCCCGCTTTTTCCCCATAGCCGTAGCGGGTGACGACCACGCCCGAAAGCGCGCCCTGCCACTTTTCGTCTAGCGTGCGGGCCAGTTGTGCTGCCCCCTTTCCGGCCCCGATCACCACGGTTCGTCCCTTGGGCGGGGGCGGAAGATGCCGTGACAGAGCCGTTTCGGGCAGGGCCGCGGTGACCGCTGCGTCAAAAAGTTCCTGCAGCAGCTGTCTGTCAGCGTCGGTGTCGTTTTGCATCCGCGATCCCCGTCATGGTCTTGCGCGGGTAGTCTAG
>NZ_LWGH01000727.1:0-2361 GCF_001635395.1 Sulfitobacter sp. HI0129
CCTATCTGTGAAACTCAGGTGAAGCTTGTGATGCGCACCGCATAAAGCTACACCCACTGTAGGTAATGTGGGGAGCGGAAATGCTGACGATTGGGACTCTGGCGAAGAAGACCGGAACAAAAGTGCAGACCATCCGGTATTACGAGCAGATCGGACTTATGCCTGAGCCCGGCAGGACCGAGGGGGGCCAACGACGCTATGGCGACGCCGAACTCGACCGCTTGTCATTCGTCCGGCACGCTCGGCAACTGGGCTTCTCGTTGGACGCGATCCGTGAGCTCCTCGATCTCAGCGATCATCCGGGAAAGTCCTGTGCAGAGGCGGATGCAATCGCCCGTCGGCAACTCAAACAGGTCGAGCAACGATTGGCGCGGCTCGAGGCGCTGCGGACGGAATTGAAGCGGATGGTGCATGAGTGCAGCGGCGGACAGACTTCTGATTGCCGTGTGCTCGAGGTACTGCGCGACCATTCCGAATGCCTGACCGACCATGAAGAGATCGGCGCCTGAGCAATTTCGACGACCTTTGATCGGAACGCAAAAAGCCCGGTGTTAGTTACTCATTGGCAATTCACTAATTTGAATACCCGGCATGGCGGAGCAGAGAAACGCAACGGAAAGACGCACACTCTGGATCGTGCTGGGTCTTAACATCGGGCTGGCAATCGCTTTCTTCGCCTCGGGCGCATTCGGCGATTCAAGCGCGCTTATCGCCAATGGCCTCGACAATCTGTCGGACAGTTTCGTCTACGCGATCAGCCTCTTCGCGCTGTCCCGCTCCGCCAAGTGGAAGCGCGGAGCGGCGAACGTTTCGGGCGGCCTGCTGATCCTCTTCGCCCTTGGAATCCTGTATGACGCCTGGCGCCGCTACGTCGGCGGATCGGATCCTCTTGGCACGATCATGATTGTCATGGCGCTGGTAGCGGCGGCCATCAACGCACTTTGCGTCTGGCTGTTGGCACGGCTTCGCGATCCGGACGTGAACATCCGAGCGGCGAATACGTTCAGCTGGAACGACTTCGCGGCCAATCTCGGAATCGTCGTCGCAGGCGGGCTCGTAGCCTGGCTCGGAACGAATTGGCCGGACCTTGTCGTGGGCGTGATTGTCGCCGGCATCGCGGCCTGGGGTGGCGTCGGAATCCTGAGAGACGCGCATGGTGAACACCACAAGGCGGTGCACAATGACGATCAGGTAACCAAGGACTCGGCCTGAAATCGGGGCTTGAAGCTACAGTGACTGTAGCAACTACATATTCTCGCGAACGATTCGAGGAGATATCCCGTGAACCCCGCCGACCCTCATTTGGCCAAAACCCGGCTGCTGGATTTTGACGCGACCTCAATTGCAAAACTGATCGAGGAGCGCGGCTGGGCAGACCTTCCCAGCGACGACCGAATTGGGGCCATCTACGATTTCGTCAGGAACAAGATTACCTTCGGCTACAACCGCGCCGACGACATTCCGGCGTCCGAGGTCCTCGCAGATGGCCACGGGCAGTGCAACACCAAGGGCACGCTCCTCATGGCCCTGCTGCGTGGCGTGGGAGTTCGCTGCCGACTGCACGGGTTCACAATCCACAAGGCGCTTCAGAGAGGCGTCGTTCCGGAACTCGTCTATCCCCTCGCGCCGTCCGAAATCCTCCACTCCTGGGTAGAGGTGGACTTGGGCGACGGATGGGTCAATCTTGAAGGCTTCATCCTGGACGCGCCTTTCCTGCAGACGCTGCAGCAGAAATTCCGCGAGACGGATAGTCTGTGCGGCTACGGGGTTGGAACGGAGTGTCTGAGCGCCCCGCCTGTCACTTGGTCCGGCAATGATACCTACATCCAGAAAACCGGTATTGTTCGCGATCTTGGAACCTTCAACGCACCCGACGATTTTTACTCAAAGCACCGCCAGAACTTCGGATTTGTGCGCGACTTGCTCTATCGCCACGTCATCCGTCACTGGATGAATGCCAGGGTTCGCCGCATCCGCCGCGGAATCTTGCCGCCGGTCCCCGGATTCGATCGGCCGAACCACCGCCATGAGGAGACGAACCGTGCCGCATGATCACGGCCACGCCCACATCGATCCTCAATCCGGTGATCGTCGCGTCTCCATCGCCATCTGGGCCAACGNCCTCCTGACGGTCGCGCAGATCGTCGGCGGGATCCTTTCCGGCAGCCTCGCGCTGATCGCGGATGCCCTCCACAATTTCTCGGACATGGCGTCGCTGGTGATCGCCTTCTTCGCGCGTAAGATCGCTCGCCGCCCGGCGGACAAGCGCATGACCTTCGGCTATGGGCGGGTAGAAATCGTCGCAGCGCTCATCAACTACACGACACTTATCCTGATCGGCTTCTACCTGATCTACGAGGG
>NZ_LWGH01000728.1:0-1112 GCF_001635395.1 Sulfitobacter sp. HI0129
GGATACGCGCGCGATGCTGGCCTTGGCCGTGGTGGGTCTGCCGACAACGATTCTGATCGACCGCATTGGGCGCGAGCGGGGGCGCCTCGCAGGCCCGGCCGAATGGAACAGCCCCGAAGCCGTTGCGCAGATAAGCGCTCTTATTGACGAACGTAAGCAATAGGACATGGAAAAGCACGACGACCGCGCCAGCCGTTCCGCTCCGTGCGCACACGTGGTGGCGGTCTACCGATCAGTTTGGAGATGTGGATTTGATTGAACTTTCCGTTCTTGGACTAATGGCGGCATTGCTGGCCGGTGCCGTTTCCTTTCTGTCGCCCTGCGTGCTGCCGCTCGTGCCCGGCTACGTATCCTACGTTGCCGGACGTACGGTCACCGGCAGTGCAGCGCCTTCGAAGGGGCGGGCCGTCTGGCTCAGCTTCTGTTTCGTCCTTGGCTTCTCCACGATATTCATCGCGCTTGGGGCCTCTGCCACCGCGCTCGGTCAGACGCTGCTGCAGTGGCGCTACGAACTCAACCTCGTCGGCGGCGCGATCGTGATCCTGTTCGGTCTGTTCATGATCGGGGCAGCGCGCCTGTCGGCCATGGAGCGCGACCTGCGTTTCCATCTCGACCTGCCGGGCGGGCAACCGGTCGCCTCCTACGTGCTCGGACTCGCCTTCGGTTTCGGCTGGACACCGTGCATCGGGCCGATCCTCGGTGCCATCCTAACCGCCAGCGCGACAAGCGCGACGATTGGCGAGGGCGTCGCATTGCTTGCCGTCTACTCGGCCGGCCTTGGGATCCCGTTTCTGGTCGTCGCGGGGTTCACCGACAGTATTGCCGGCAGGCTGCGCGGCATCGGTCGTTGGGGTCGCCGCCTGCATCAGGCTGCGGGCGGCGTCATGATCCTGATGGGCCTGGCGATGATGACCGGGCGGTTGAGCGCACTGGCCTACTGGCTGCTGGACACCTTCCCTGTCCTTGCGCGGATCGGGTGAACAGATGCGACTGTACGAGAAACATATCCTCCCTCGGCTGACGCATCTGGCGATGGGCCAGGATCAACTTCTTCCCTACCGGCGCCGCGCCATCTCCGGGCTGCATGGGCGTGTGCTGGAGATCGGAATCGG
>NZ_LWGH01000729.1:0-1451 GCF_001635395.1 Sulfitobacter sp. HI0129
CAACACCGACGGCTACCGGCGCAGCTTCGTGCAGATGGTCACCACCAGTACGCTGAGCCAGAACGGCACGGTGGCGCCTTCGGGCGTGCGCGCGGTGCAGGGCTCCGAGATCTCGACCGAAGGCGCGCTGCGCGCCACCGACCAAGCAACCGACTTGGCAATCGGCGGGCCGGGCTTCTTCGTGGTCTCCAAGCAGCCGAACGAGACCAACGAGGCGAACTTCATGCTGACCCGGGCAGGCTCCTTCCTGCCCGACGAGAACGGCAACCTGCGCAACGCCGCGGGCTATTACCTCGCGGGCTTCCCGTACGATCAAACCGCGAGCCTCGGAATGATTGATCGCAACCAGTTCGGCGATCTCAAGACCGTCAATCTGGGCAGCCTGTCGCAGACCGGCTCGCCCACCGGCGCGATGACGATCAGCGGCAACATCCCGGCCCAGCAGACCGGCCTGGCGACACCTGGCGAGCCCTTCCTGAGTTCGGCGGAGTATTTCAGCCCGCTGGGTGCCGCGCAGCGGATGCAGTTCTCCTGGCAGCCCGGCGCGGTCGACGACCAATGGACCCTCAGCTTTAACGGCGCCGACGGTACCCAATACGGCAACGTCACGGTCGATTTCCA
This sequence comes from Sulfitobacter sp. HI0129, assembly GCF_001635395.1. Classification (NCBI taxonomy): domain Bacteria; kingdom Pseudomonadati; phylum Pseudomonadota; class Alphaproteobacteria; order Rhodobacterales; family Roseobacteraceae; genus Sulfitobacter; species Sulfitobacter sp. HI0129. The sequence continues at coordinate 622 of NZ_LWGH01000729.1, forward strand.
TGACAGCGGCCCGCTGGCAGGGGCGCCGCGACAATACTCGAACGCAACCACCACCGCCAATCCCCCGGCGAACTTCGCGTTCAATGCCGGAACCGGGGTGGCAGCGTTGACCATCAACAACGGCGCAGTGCCACAGAACTTGGCAATCAACATCGGCGCGCCCGGGACCTATGCCGGCATGACCCAGTTCGCGGGCGACTACTCGCCGCTCAAGATCACCGCCGACGGTGCCGAGAGCGGGGTGCTGGTGCGGACCGAGATCGACGAGCGCGGCGACGTCTACGGCGTGTTCGACAATGGCAGCCGCAAGCCGCTCTACAACATCCCGCTGGCCGAGGTGGCCAACCCCGACGGCCTGCTCAAGGCCGACGGCAACGCCTTCCTGCTGTCCCGCTCCTCGGGCAAGTTCAGCCTAAACCAGGCGGGCGAGGGATCCACGGGATCGTTGACGGCGGGCGCGCTCGAGAGTTCGAATGTCGAAGTGGCTCAGGAACTCACCGACCTGATCAGCACCCAGCGGGCATATTCCTCGAACGCCAAGATCGTGACCACCGTCGACGAGATGCTCGACGAGACGACCAGACTGAAGCGCTGACGGGGGTTAAGCCAAAAGAGGCAGAAATAGGCGTTCGCGGTCGCTGTCTGGCCGACTAACCAGGTCTCCATGACAACCTCCGTGGCACCTGATGGTTAAACTCTGGTCTCCTTTGCGATGCTCCGTGCCAAGTCGGATATTGCTGTCGCGTTGCCCTTTAATCTGAGACGCGACGCGTTCGGCGACAATTTTTGCCCTTAATTGTGAGATACGGCTGTCATGGGGCCCCTGTTTC
>NZ_LWGH01000730.1:0-1048 GCF_001635395.1 Sulfitobacter sp. HI0129
GACGTTGGGTTGCGATAGTTCGGTCCGCTCGACGATCTCGTGAACGGCCAATGGCTCGTTGCAAAGTGCACCGAGGATGGCCAGGCGGCTCGGGTCCGCGAAGCCGCGGAACAGCTTCGCCCGTCGCTCGATGGTCGCGCTCTTGCGGTCATCGACGATTTGGGCCATATCACTCCTCGCTGATACGTTGTTCTTCAATTCATTCTAGCAGGAATAGCGCGACCATGGCCAACACCGAAAGTGCCGGATCGACGGCAGATGTTCCGCCCGTCCGTTACCGGGTTTCCGGTATGGACTGCGCGAAGGATGCCGCGCAGATCGAGCGGGCGGCGCAGTCGGCCGGAGTCGCGGCTGACGATGTGAAGGTGTCGGCGGCGACGCACATCATGACACTGAGCGCCCCCGAAGCGCGCCTGCCGGACATCGAAAAGGCCGTTGCGGTGACCGGCTACGGCTTCGACCGGATCGAGGGCGATGGAGACATTCCGCCGAATCCCGCCCATCAGGACCCGGCCTACCGACGCGCGCTCTGGATCGTCGTGATCCTGAACGTGGGCTACGGTGTCGTTGAAATGATCGGCGGGTTCATCGCCGGGTCACAGGCCGTGAAGGCCGATGCGCTCGATTTCATCGGCGACGGCGCGATCACCTTCCTTGGCCTGCTGGCCATCGGCTGGAGCCTCGCCTGGCGGGCACGGTCGGCCTTGATCCAGGGCATCTTCCTCGGGCTCCTCGGTCTCGGCGTCCTCGGCACGACCATCGTCCGGGTCTTCGAACGGACGACGCCGGATGCGGGTCTCATGGGCCTGCTTGGCATGATTGCCCTTGTCGTCAACGTCATCTCCGTTCTGCCGCTGCTGCCGTTCCGCAAGGGCGACGCGAACATGCGGGCCGTCTGGCTTTTCTCTCGCAACGACGCCATCGGCAATGCGGCGGTTGTCGTTGCCGCCGGTCTTGTGGCCTGGCTGGGCAGCGCGTGGCCCGACCTTATCGTTGCCTTCGGTATCGCCGGGCTATTCCTGCACTCGTCCTGGGCGATCATTCGCGA
>NZ_LWGH01000731.1:0-15087 GCF_001635395.1 Sulfitobacter sp. HI0129
GGCGGCACACTGCCGGATGAGCGCGATCTCCGCTTCGGACTTGTGCATGCGCTGGCGCATCGTCGTCTCGAAAAGGTCCACCATGGTGAGCGGTTGCAGGAAATCCTCCAGCTTGTCGCGTTGCATCAGCGTCAGATGATCGCTCTCATATCCAATCACCCCGCCGGTCCCGGTGACGGAGGCCACTGCGCGCCAGAAATTGTCGCGCTGCCAGTCGGTATAGGTGATGTTGTCGGCAAAGCTGCGCCGCCACGGCTGGCCGGCGTCGATGCCCGCGCTGATCGTCACGCATTCGGTTGCGGTGACGACGAGGCCATAGGGGCGCCCGAACGCGCAATAGAGAAAGCCGGAGTAGTAGGCGATGTTGTGCATCGAGGTGAAGACAGCAGCAGTCGCGCCGACGTTGTCCATCCGCTCGCGCAACTCATCGAGACGATCTTCGTATTCAGCCGCATCAAAAGGCAGCGGCGATTTTTCTCCGTTATGGAAACGGTACATGTCAGGACGTGGGGTGGTCATATCAGACCCTCCTTTTCAGAAAGGTCCCGGCGTTCAGGACGCATCGGCCCGCGAGGGGGCGACGCCATCGCCCCGGCCTATGTTTGATTGGCGTATTCCGCAGCCCCGATCAAGCCTCTATTTCAACCCGAGCAGATCCCGCACCATCGCGCTGTCCGGCTCGGTCAGTGCATCGATCACGTCGAAATGGTGCCGCCCTTCGACGACGTGATGCCTTGCCCCCCAGGCTTGCGCGAAATTTTCGGCCTGTTCGAGAAAGACGGGCCGTTCTTCCGCGCCCACCCAGATAGAAACATGCACCCCATGCGGCGGCGGCATGTTGACCGGGCTTTCCGCGCGGGCCTCAACCATATCCAGCCGCAAAACCTCGTTCATGGAGGTTTCGAGCAGCGGTTCGAGGTCCGCCACCGGCGAGATCGGCAAGATACGGGTGATCCTGTCGCGTATATCCCCCGGCAGGACGACCGGATCCATCATGCGGGAAACCAGTTGCCCCCCTGCCGAATGACCCGCCAGCACGATGTCTCCTTGGGTACGCTTCGCCACCTCCATCACGGCGCGGGCGATCTGCCCGGTGATCTGAGCGATGCGTACATCGGGGCAAAGATCGTAGGAGGGCATCGCCACCGCCCATCCCCGCGCCACCGCGCCCTGCGCCAGATGGGACCAGTATGAACGATCGAACGCCTTCCAGTAGCCCCCGTGGACAAAGATGACCGTCCCCCGGGACACGCCCTCGGGTTCGAAAAAATCGAAGGCCTCCCGCTCGGTCGGGCCGTAGGACACCCCAAGCTGTGCGCGGAAACCCAGCTTTTTCCGAAAGGTCGCGGCCTCTTGCTGCCAGCGTGGCGGATAATCCTCCGCGCCCTCTATATGGGCCGCGTTGGCATAGGCGTCATCCAGTCTCATTCATGGCTCCCCCGGCACGTTCCATCGCAAAGTGGAACTGGACAATCATAGCCAATGTTGCTTTGGGTACCACAGACAAAAGCGGAGAGATTGCCATGACCGACGCGAAGACCGACCTCAAATCCATGCTCAAGGACCCCTCCCTGCTGGAGACGCGGGCCTATGTGAATGGCGAATGGATCGACGGTGACGACGGAACATTCGATGTGACGAATCCGGCCCGCGGCGACGTGATCGCCAAGGTTGCCAACCTGTCCCGCGCTCAGGTGGGCAAAGCCATCGCGGCCGCCGAAAAAGCGCAGAAAGACTGGGCCAAGCAGACCGGCAAGGAACGTGCCGCGATCCTGCGCAAGTGGTTCGACCTGATGATGGAAAACCAGGACGATCTGGGCACCATCCTGACCGCCGAACAGGGCAAGCCGCTGGCCGAAGCGAAGGGCGAGATCGGCTATGGCGCATCCTTCATCGAATTCTTCGGTGAAGAGGCCAAGCGCATCTACGGCGAAACCATTCCCGGCCATCAGCGCGACAAGCGTATCATGGTCATCAAGCAGCCCATCGGCGTTGCCGCATCCATCACGCCGTGGAACTTCCCCAACGCCATGATCACGCGCAAGGCCGCGCCCGCGCTTGCGGCGGGATGTTCCTTCGTGGCGCGCCCGGCGGCGGAAACGCCCCTGTCCGCCATCGTCATGGGCGTACTGGCAGAGCGTGCAGGTATCCCGGCAGGCGTGTTCAACGTGGTGCCGTCCTCTTCCTCCTCCGAAGTGGGCAAGGAATTCTGCGAGAATCCTGCTGTCCGCAAGCTGACGTTCACAGGCTCGACCGAAGTGGGTCGTATCCTGCTGAAACAGGCTGCCGATCAGGTGATGAAATGCTCCATGGAGCTGGGCGGCAACGCCCCGTTCATCGTGTTCGACGACGCGGATCTGGATGCCGCGGTCGAAGGCGCGATCCTGTGCAAGTTCCGCAACAACGGCCAGACCTGCGTCTGCGCGAACCGCATCTACGTTCAGGCCGGTGTCTATGACGCTTTTGCCGAAAAGCTGAAGGCGCGGGTCGAAAAGATGAAGGTCGGCGACGGCTTCGAGGATGGCGTAGACCTTGGCCCGCTAATCAACGGCGACGCCAGCGAGAAGGTCAAGGAACATATCGAGGATGCGCTTTCGAAGGGCGCTGAGATCATCCTCGGTTCCAAGGAAGAGAAGATGGAAGGCAACTTCCTTGCACCCACCATCGTCAAGGGCGTCACCCAGGACATGCAGGTCGCCACCGAGGAAACCTTCGGCCCGCTCGCACCGCTCTTCAAGTTCGATGACGAAGATGACGTGATCCGGATGGCCAACGATACGATCTTCGGCCTCGCTTCCTATTTCTACGCCAACGATCTCAGCCGCGTCTACAAGGTGGCCGAGGCGCTGGAATACGGGATTGTCGGGGTGAACACCGGCATCATCTCGACCGAGGTCGCGCCCTTTGGCGGCGTCAAGCAGTCCGGCCTTGGCCGCGAAGGCAGCCACCACGGGATCGAGGATTACCTTGAGATGAAATACATCTGCATGAGTGTCTGATCATCGACAGTCGCGATGTCGGAAAAGAAGAAGGCAGCGGATTCCGCTGCCTTCTTTGTTTCTTGGAACGCGGCAGGAGCGCGTCGAGCCACTCTTAGTTTAGGCCGACGCCCGCAGACCCGAACTGGGAAAGGGAGGAGCCGAAGCGCGCGTCGCTCATCCCGAGGTTCAGGCGGTTGTCCGCATCCAACGTCGTCCGGCTGCGCAGGATCACGCGCGGTGTCGCGGTGGCGAACCGGTCATCCAGCGCGACGGAATACCGCAGCGTCCCGTCTTCGCGCTGTTCGACCCGGTCAATCGTGCCCACGACCGTGCCGTCGGAGGAAACGGCCACGGCTGAACCGCTGTCGATCACTGCATTCATGCGGTCGAATTCAGCGGTTTCAAGCGGCCCTGTCACACGCGGGGTTGTGACGGTGGTATCCGTTTCGAGGTTCGTAGTCGCCAGATTGCTGGTGCCGATGTTGCTGGTATCCACGTCTGCATCGACGTTGAGATCCAGATCGGCAGCAGTCTCGGCCACGTCGGTCGCGGCAATCACACCTGTGCCGGCTCCTGCGGCAACACTGGTATCTTCGGAAAGCGTCTGCGCTGCGAGCGGAAGGGCTGTCAGCCCGGCCAGTGCTGTGGTGAGGGTCAGCGTTCGAACGGTATCGCGATAGGTCATTTGATGTTCCTTTCGTCTTCGTTGCTTTGTCTCGGACAGGCACGCAGCCTGTTATCTACAAAACGCATCGCCCCCCGGGCGGGTTGCGAGAACCTTCGAAACTCCGCGGATTTCCGCGCGCCGCATGCAAAAAGGCCCGAGGCGATGCCCCGGGCCAGTGACAGGAGTGGTCTTTATCCGATCAGTTGACGGATTTCGCGTCCACAACATCCTTCTCGATCGCCTTGCGGTCCGATGCGATCTCGATCTGACGCGGCTTCAGCGATTCGGGCACCTGACGCACGAGGTCGATGTGCAGCATGCCATCGGCATGGGCGGCGCCGGTCACCTGAACGTGATCCGCCAGTGCGAAACGGCGTTCGAACGCACGGGTGGCGATACCACGGTGCAGATAGGTCTTCTCTTCCTGTTCATCGGCCTTGCGGGCAGACACGATCAGAGATTTCTCACGCACCTCGACGCTCAGATCAGCTTCGGAGAAGCCGGCCACGGCGATGGTGATGCGGTAAGAATCGTCATCCAGCTTTTCGATGTTATAGGGCGGGTAGCTGGAGGTCGTGCCGTCGTTGGACAGGACGCGGTCCATCATGTTGGCGATCTGGTCGAAGCCAACGCTGGACCGGTAGAGCGGTGCAAAATCATATGTACGCATGTTTCATCCTCATGTTTGAGCGATTTTACGCATGGGCCTTCCATCATTGGACAGACCCGTTTCGGTTATGCCGAAGCCCTTTGAGGCACCCCGGCACCCGCCATGTGGGAATGATTCAGAAGCGTTTCAAGACCCCCGCCCAAAGGTCAGGGGCGTACGAATTTCGCCCCGGTGTCCCGGTTGGGCTGGCCCACGCGGATGCGGCGGCTGCCCGGTCCTTCATGCTGAAAGACACCTTTACCCGCGACCAGTTCGGCCTGCAAAAGGGCGAGCGGCGCGCCGAGCGCAGTCCCCAGCGAAACATTGGCGCCCTCGACCTCCGCCTTGGCGGAGACGACCGATACGATATGGGGGGCACCGTCCTGAAATACGAATATCGGCGCACCGCTCGATCCGAAATCGACAGAGCATGAGGTAACGAGAACCCCCTCCTGCCGGGCGAGAACGGTGCAAACCTCCTGCAGGGAGGGGGCCTCGGACCGGTCGCGCGCATAGCTCACCACGCCGACGCTGTCGCCGGGCCGGGGGCGGGCGCCGGTGCCGAAAGGCTGGATCGTGGTGTTGTTGATCGGGCGTTCCAGTTCCAGCAGGGCCACGTCGTTGCGCACCCGGTCGGACGATACATCGCCGTCAAACACATATTCAGGATGCACCACGGCCCGGCGGATGCCGCGGTAAGCCCCGGCGCGGCCATTGCGCCATCCGGCAAGGAACTGCACCGCGCCGTGATCGATCTGCTGTTTGGTGCGGCTGTCGAACAGGCAATGCGCCGCAGTCAGGACGAGCCTGGGCGCGATCAGCGCGCCGGTGCAGAAACCCACGCCCCCGATATCGAGCCGCCCGACCGCTTCCCAGTCGCGCCCTTCGACACCGCTGTCCAACTGGCGCAGTTGCGCATCCTGTGCCAGCGCACCCTGCGCCGCGAAAAGCAGAATAGTCGCGAATACCTTCAATACACGCAATTCAATCACCCCTGGTCACCCGGTATCCGGATACCCACCAGATGGGGCGAAAATAGGGCCGGATCAGCGCAACCGGGGGATTTCCGGGGCGCGCTGCGATCCATCGCGGTCCAGCGCCGGGGGTTTGGGCCCGCCCGTGGCCCAGTCCAACAGTTCCACGGTATGGACAACCGGAATACCGGTGCCCGAGCCGATCTGCATCATGCAACCGATATTTCCCGCCGCGATGATGTCCGGGCGTTTGGCTTCCAGCGTCCTCACCTTGCGCGCCTTCAACTGGCCGGAGATCTCCGGCTGCATCAGGTTATACGTACCCGCCGAACCACAACACAGATGCGGATCCGCAGGCTCCACCACCGTGAAGCCCGCCTTCTTCAGCAGATCTTTCGGGGCGGTCTTGATCTGCTGGCCATGCTGAAGCGAGCAGGCAGCGTGATAAGCGACCACGAGCCCTTCGTGCGCGGGTGATACCGGCGCGGGAGCATCTATTCCGGCGATGTCGTCGCGGGCCGGTCGTGGCGCTTCCTTGCCTTTTTCCGTGTCCAGAAGATCGACAAGAAGCTCGCTCACGTCACAGGCGATGGCTGACACACGCGCGGCATCTTCGGCCAGCGGTTCATTGCGGAACATATGGCCGTAGTCCTTAACCGTCGTTCCGCAGCCCGAGGTGTTGATCACGATGGCGTCCAGCCCCTTTCCGTCCATCTCCGCCGTCCAGGCGCGGATGTTGCGGGCAGCACTTGCGTGGCTCTCATCAGTCTTGCCCATATGATGGGTAAGGGCGCCGCAGCAACCTGCCCCCTCCGCCACCACGACTTCGCAGCCAAGCCGGGTCAGCAGGCGAATGGTCGCATCGTTGATATCCGTGTTGAGCGCCTTTTGGGCGCAGCCGGTCATCAGCGTCACGCGTTTGCGCGCTGTGCCTTCCGCGGCAAAAGTCTGGGGATCGTCGTTGCGGCTGACCGGGGGGATATGGCGCGGCGCCATCTCCAACATCGCCCGCAGCCGGACATCGGGCATCAGCCGTGCGAAGGGCCGGCCGATCTTCGCCCCCAGCAGGGCGAGCCGGAAGCGCGTCGGATAGGGCAGGATCCGCGCCAGCATCCAGCGCAGCGCACGATCCGACCACGGTCTTTTGTAACGACGTTCTATGTAATCGCGCGCGTGATCGACGAGGTGCATGTAATGCACGCCCGAAGGACAGGTCGTCATACAGGCGAGGCAGGACAGGCAACGGTCGATATGCTTGACGGTCTTCGCATCCGGGTCGCGGTCGTTCTCCAGCATGTCCTTGATCAGGTAGATACGGCCCCTCGGACTGTCGAGTTCATCCCCCAGCACCTGATAGGTCGGGCAGGTTGCCGTGCAGAAGCCACAATGCACGCAGGCACGCAGGATTTCATTGCTGCGTGCGATCTGCGGATCGGAAAGCTGGCTATCCGTGAAAGTCGTCTGCATCGAGCGCTCCGGCTGAAAGAGGTGGAATCAAGTAGCTCGCGCCATCAATCCGGGATTGAGGCGGGAATGAGGGTCGAACCTGTGCCGCAAAGCGGCGGCCAGTTGTGCGACGCCGGGGGCTTCGGGGTGGAACCGACCGAGTCGATCGAAGGTATCGGCACCAGCGCGAACAAGGGTGGCGTGCCCAGCAAATACGCCCACCGCAGCCCGCACGTCATGGCCGGCAGAGGCAAGGCACCAGAGCCGTCCGCCGCCCCAGTCATAAAGCACCGACTGCGCGCCGCTCCGCTCTGCGATGGCAGGCGCATCGGAAGGTTTGCACGACAGCGACCAGACGTCCCCCTTCCGCCCGGCAAAGGGGGTCACGTCGCGCAGGGTGCGCCAGGTTTCGGCGGATGCCTCCGCCTCTTCAATCTCGGCTTCGCCTGCCTTTTCGGCCAGCAAATCGCGCAACCGCCCACCGCGATAACTTACCGACTGTTCGAACCCTTCGATCCGCAGGTACGTTTTGCTGCTGGCCGGGTCGTGGGCCGCACCGGTCACCTCGAACGGGCTTCCCATCGCTTGGGCCATCGCCTGTATCGCTTCGGCATCTGACAACCCGTTCAACACCAGCGTCGCCTCGGTTTCGGGGCGCGGCAGCACCTTGAGCGAAACTTCCGTCAGAACGCCGAGCGTACCGAAAGACCCCGCCATCAGCTTCACGAGGTCATAGCCCGTCACGTTCTTCATGACCCGGCCGCCGTTCTTCACGACATCGCCCTTGCCATCCACGAAGCGGACCCCCAGCAGGAAATCCCGCGCCGCGCCGACAGTCATGCGCCGGGGCCCGGAGACATTGGCCGCGAAGACCCCGCCAATGGTGGGCGTTCCGGAAGTACCCAGCAACTGGCGGTGATCCATGGGCTCAAACGCGAGGCGCTGGTTATCCTGCGCCAGCGTCTCCTCGATCTCCGACACCGGCGTTCCGGCCCGTGCCACGAGCGTCAGCGCCCCGGGCTCATAGAGCGTAACCCCGGCCATCGCCGCGGTAGAAAGAGTTTTTGCATTGCATCGCACGCCGCGGGTGTTGCCGCCCTGTACGGCCCATGCGTCGCCTCCGCCGCGCAGAAGCTCGGCCAGTTCCGCCTCGGTATCCGGTGACACGCCGCTTTGCGGGGGGAGTGTTTCTGAAACGCTCATTCCGCTGCCAGAGCCTTTTCGCGGCGGGTGGCCGAAGCATCCAGCGGGAACACCTTCGCAGGGTTAAGCAGCCACGCCGGATCGAAAACGTCTTTCACCGCCATCTGCGCCTCCAGATCGGCAGCATCGTATTGTACGTGCATGAGGTCCCTCTTCTCGATCCCGACCCCATGTTCCCCGGTGAGGCACCCGCCCGCTTCGACACAGAGCTTCAATATCTCTGACCCGAATTCTTCGCACAGCTCCAGATCGCCGGGCTTGTTCGCATCGAACAGGATCAGGGGATGCATGTTCCCGTCGCCCGCGTGGAAAACGTTGCCCACCTTCAGGCCATAGCTTTTCGACATCTCGCCGATCCTCCGCAGCACCATGGGCAGCGCCGAAACCGGGATCGTCCCATCGAGGCACATGTAATCGTTGATCTGCCCCATGGCGCCGAAAGCGGACTTTCGGCCAAGCCAGATCTTGGCGCTTTCCTCCGCCGAGGTGCTTTCCCGCAACTCGACCGGATTGTGGCCCCGGGCAATCTCAGTGATCAGGGAAAGCTGGTGATCGATCTCGGCATCCGATCCCTCCACCTCCACGATGAGCAGCGCCTCGCACATGGGATAGCCTGCATGGGCGAAGGCTTCGGTGGCTTCGATGCAGGGGCGATCCATGAACTCGATTGCGACGGGCAGAACCCCCGCGCGGATGATGTCGCTGACGCAGGCACCCGCAACTTCGTTATCGTCGAAACCAATCAGTACCGGGCGCGCGCCTTCAGGCTTCGGCAGGATGCGCAGGGTTGCCTCCGTCACGATGCCCAACTGCCCTTCGGACCCGCAGACAAGCCCCAGCAGGTCGAGACCGCCGGCATCCATGTAAGGGCCGCCGATATCGATAATCTCGCCGTCCATCAGCACCATCCGAACCCCGAGCAGGTTATTGGTGGTGACACCGTATTTCAGGCAATGCGCCCCGCCCGAATTCATCGCGATATTACCCGCGATGGCGCAGGCCAACTGGCTTGAGGGGTCGGGCGCGTAGAAGAAGCCTTCTTCCTCCACCGCGCCGGTCACCGACAGGTTGGTTCGCCCGGTCTGCACCCGCACGAATCGGTTGTCGTAATCGGTTTCGAGCACTTCGTTCATGCGCGAAACACCGAGGATCACGCAATCGGCCGTGGGAAGCGCGCCACCGGCCAGCGAGGTCCCTGAACCGCGCGGAACCACCGGAACGCCCTCTTCCGAGCAGATGCGCAGGACGTCGGAAACCTCTTCCGTGGTGGCGGGCAAGACCGCCAGCATGGGCGGGCACTTATAGGCGGTGAGCGCGTCGCATTCGTAGGCCTTGGTTTCGCGGGGGTCTTCGATGACGGCATCGGCGGGCAGAACCTTGCGCAGCCGGTCGGCCACGCGCGCCTTGCGCGCCAGCACGCCAGCGTCGGGTACGGGCATTTCCATGAGCGCCTCCTGTTTGGTAAAGTAATATTACCAATTCACCCATTTGGCAAGAGTGAGGACGTATCGACACAGGTGGCGACGGCTGGGTGGAACCCTATTGGAATGCTCTGGGTTGAACTTATATACCCTTTGCGTAACCAAGATGGTGATCCCAGTGTACAGATTCATCGCAGCCTTGCTGATCACTTTCTCAGCCTTCCCCGCTCTCGCGGACGAACCCGTGATCGAGCAAGTCACCGTTTCCCGTGACGGGGACTTGTGGACATTCGATGTGACCATCAGCCACCCTGATTCCGGATGGGATCATTATGCCGATGCCTGGCGGATCCTGGATGAAAACGGGCGGTCCTTTGGCCAGCGCGATCTTGCCCATCCGCATATCGAGGAACAGCCGTTCACACGATCCCTGTCAGGCGTAACCATCCCGTCCGAGGTCAGAAGCGTGATCATTCAGGCGCATGACACCGTATCCGGATGGTCCGGCGCCGCCCGGCGGATAGACCTGAAATAACTCAGACCCTGTGATAAGGGCCGCCCGAGAGGATCGAGGCGGCCCGATACAACTGCTCCGCCAGCATGACGCGGGCCAGTACATGCGGCCAGACCATTTTACCGAATGAAAGCAGATGGTCGGCACCTGCGCGAAATGACGGCTCCAGCCCGTCAGCACCCCCGATGACGAAAACAAGATCGCCCTGTGCGGCATCGCGCCACCGGCCCAACCGGTCGGCGAAAGCGGGCGAGGTTTCGACCTTGCCCCGCTCATCAAGTGCGCAGATCACGGCACCGTTGGGGAGGGCTTTTTGCAGCAGAGCAGCCTCTTCGGCCATTCCGCCCTTCTTGGCTTCCACTTCGATGACATTGACAGGCCCCAGACCTACCCCACGCCCGGTCCTGTCGAACCGGGCCAGGTAGTCGTCAATGAGTGTCTTTTCGGGTCCGCGGCGGATCCGTCCCACCGCAAGCAGGTGCACACGCAAGGTTGAAACGTCAGCCCTGCAGCGCCGCCGGGTCCCCGTTGGACTGCCACATCTTTTCCAACTGGTAGAATTCGCGCACTTCGGGGCGGAACACATGGACGATCACATCGCCCGTGTCGATCAGCACCCAATCGCCGATGTCCTTGCCTTCCATACGGGCTGTGCGGCCGAACTCGTCCTTCACCTTCTGAACGAGCTTTTCGGCGATGGAGGCCACCTGCCGGGACGAACGGCCCGAGCAGATCACCATATGATCGCCAATAGCCGTCTTGCCGCGCAGATCGATCTGCACGATGTCTTCGGCTTTGTCTTCATCGAGGGATTTGAGGATAGCGGCCAGCAGAGCATCGCTCGCGGCCTGATCGCCAGCGGTCGCCATCAGCGCCGCACCGGGTTTCGCAGGCTGGCCTGCGACAGCTTGGATTGACAGGACATCGTCCTCCTTTTTGCGCGCCGCCAGATCCCCGGCGCTGGGATCACAACCAAGTTAGCAACGGCCGGGGGGCATTTCAATGACGCGCAGCGGCAATCTGCCTACCACCCTTCTTCCGTTATGATATTGTCCGCTTCCGCACCAAGCGCTTTCAGACTGTCGCGCACATCGTCGACGAACCCCTCGGGCCCGCAGATGTAGAAAATCTTACCCTCGAAATCCTGGACGTGCTTCTGCAGAAACTTACGGTCGATCCGACCTTGCGCAAAATCGCTGCTCTCTTCATCGGTGACGGTGAAGACCGGGTTCAATCCATCCATCCGCTCCCATTCTTCCTTCAGAATGATATCGGCCTCGGTCTTGTTGGAATAGAGCAGCCGGCTCCCGCTCAGGGCATCGTCCCGGGACCGACGGCGCAGGATGGAGATGAACGGCGTCACCCCCGCACCCGCCGCGATGAATACCCCCGGCCCGTGGTCGGTGATCGCGCCGAAAGGGTCAGTCATCAGCATATGATCGCCTTCGGACAGATCGGGCAGCCGCTTGGTGACACCGTCGTGGTCCGGATAGCTCTTGATCACGAACTCGAGGATCGTGTCCTCGGGCTGGGAAGTGAAGGTAAAGGGCCGGTCTTCGTCGCGCCAGCCTTCCCGGTCCAGCATGAGCGCCGCCGCCTGCCCCGGCTCGAAGTCAATCCCCTCCGGCCGGTCGAAGACGTAGTGGTTCGTGTCATGGGTAACCGGCGCAAGCGCCTTGAGGGTGAGCTTATGGGGCATTTATCAGGTCTCCTTTGCCACTCAACCTGTAGAAGAGCCCCCGGTTCCGGCTACTGGGCCCTCCTCCGGGGCTTGCCGATCCCCGGAATCGCCGCGGCGACCGCGTGACAGCGCGAGCTTGCTGTCCTCCAGCATCAGCACTTCGCGCTGCGGGAAGGGGATGGAGATGCCGTTTTCCTTGAAGGTGTCCCAAAGCGCCAGATAGACGTTGCCGCGAATGTTGGTCAGACCCCCCGTGGGGTCCCTGATCCAGAACCGCAGGATGTAGTCGACGCTGCTGTCGCCGAAGCCGACGATATGGCAGACCGGCGCCTTGAAGCTGAGCACCCGGTCCACCCCCTTCGCCGCGTCGATGGCGAGTTGGCGCACCTTGTGCGGATCGTCCGAATAGGCGGTGCCGAAATATATGTCCAACCGGACGAATTCGTTCGAGTGGGACCAGTTGACCACCTGCCCGGTGATCAGATCTTCGTTCGGGATGAGGTATTCCTTCCCGTCACGGGTGACCACGCTGGCATAGCGCGCGCCCAGCGTTTGTATCCAGCCGAAGGTCTCGCCGAGGCTGATGACATCCCCGGGCTTGATCGACTTGTCGAGCAGGATGATGACCCCGGAAACAAGGTTCGATACGACCTTCTGCAGGCCGAAACCGAGACCGACACCGATGGCGCCCGACAGCACGGCGAGCCCCGTCAGGTCGATACCGACAGCCCGCACCCCCATGAAGAACGCGAATCCGTAGAGGAAGATCTGCAATCCCTTGACCGCGAGAACCTGCATCGAGGGGCTGATGTCCTGGTTTTTGCGGATGCTGGTGGCCGTTGCGGTGCTGATGACCCGCGCGAGGGTGAAGAGCACCCCGATCACCACAAGCGCCACGATCAGGTCGAGCACCGAAAAGCGGAAATCACCGATCGAAAGCGCCAGCCGGTCCAGAAATGCAGAAACCTCGTCGGCCACCGACAGCAGGTAGAGCGTGGCGTAGATCCACAGGCTCCATGTGACGACCCTGCGCAGCGGCGGATTGCGCACCAGCCGGGCCGCGAAGGCGATGCTGACATAGACGGTCGCCAAGGTCGCCGCGATCCCCACGAGGTAGGAGCGCGACGGCCATGTGACGTTCTGCATCACGACATAGACAGCCCATGCCATAAGCGCGAAACAGATCAGCCCGAGGCGGCGCTTGATCTGGACGATGACCCGGAGTTTCCACCGCTCCCACCCCTCGCGGGACTGGACGTAGCGGCGCAGGACGTTGCCCAGAACCCGGTGCATGAGCCATGCCAAGGCAACCAGCACCACAAGGATGAGGATCTGGTTCTGTCGCCAGCCGGGCGTCAGAAGTCCTTCGGAGAAGTTGATCGTGGTATCGAAGATGCCGCGGAATGCATCCAGAAATTCCGCGAAAGGATCGCCCTGCTGGTCCATCGCCCGTCCTTTTCGTTGGAAAATGCCATGCCGCACAGGGCACCGCAACCCTAACGGCCTTGCAGGAACGTCCGCCAAAGGGTAATTCAGCGACCATGACACTCGTGTTCGATCTGGACGACCGCGCGCGCCTGCGTGAACGCTTCTTTGGCGCGCGCCACGCCGTGCGGGCACAGGGCTGAGCCGCTTCGCACATCCGACGCACACCTGAACCCTATTCATGACCGGGAGAGGACCGATGTCCCCCAAGACGCTCTACGACAAGATCTGGGATGCCCACGTGGCCCATGAGGCCGACGACGGCACCTGCCTTCTCTATATCGACCGCCACCTCGTCCACGAGGTGACGAGCCCGCAGGCCTTCGAAGGGCTGCGCATGACGGGCCGCACGGTGCGCGCCCCCGACAAGACGATTGCCGTGCCGGACCACAACGTGCCCACCACGCTGGACCGCGCCAATGCCGCCACCATGACCGAAGACAGCCGAATTCAGGTCGAGGCGCTGGACAAGAACGCCAAGGACTTCGGCATTCACTACTACCCCGTCAGCGACGTGCGGCAGGGGATCGTGCATATCGTCGGCCCCGAACAGGGCTGGACCCTGCCCGGCATGACGGTCGTTTGCGGCGACAGCCACACCGCCACCCATGGTGCCTTCGGTGCGCTGGCCCATGGCATCGGCACGTCCGAGGTGGAACATGTGCTGGCCACCCAGACCTTGATCCAGAAGAAATCGAAGAACATGAAGGTGGAGATCACCGGCAAGCTGCGCCCCGGTGTGACCGCAAAGGACATCACCCTGTCAGTGATCGGCGCGACCGGCACGGCGGGCGGTACGGGCTACGTGATCGAATATTGCGGCGAAGCCATCCGCGACCTGTCGATGGAAGGCCGCATGACCGTCTGCAACATGGCGATCGAAGGCGGCGCACGCGCGGGCCTCATCGCACCGGACGAGAAAACTTTCGAATATTGCAAGGGCCGCCCGCATGCGCCCAAGGGCGCGCAGTGGGAAGCCGCCATGGACTGGTGGAAAACGCTCTATTCCGATGACGATGCCCATTGGGACAAGGTCATCACCCTGAAGGGCGAGGATATCGCGCCCGTCGTGACATGGGGCACTTCGCCCGAAGACGTGCTGCCCATCACGGCGAAGGTACCGGCGCCCGAGGATTTCAAGGGCGGCAAATCAGGTGCTGCGAAACGTTCGCTCGAATATATGGGCCTGACCCCGGGCACTCCGCTCAGCGAAGTGGCGATTGATACTGTGTTCATCGGCTCCTGCACCAACGGCCGGATCGAGGATCTTCGCGCCGCCGCAGCGATCCTGAAGGGCAAGAAGATCGCCGTGAAACGCGCCATGGTAGTGCCCGGCTCCGGCCTCGTACGGGCGCAGGCCGAAGAGGAAGGTCTGGCGGAGATCTTCAAGGAAGCCGGCTTTGAATGGCGGCTTGCGGGTTGCTCCATGTGTCTGGCGATGAACCCTGACCAGTTGGCGCCCGGCGAACGCTGCGCCGCCACCTCAAACCGCAACTTCGAAGGCCGGCAGGGCCGGGGCGGGCGTACCCACCTGATGAGCCCCGCGATGGCAGCCGCCGCCGCGATTACCGGCCACCTCACCGATGTCAGGGAGATGATGTAATGGAAAAGTTCGACACGCTGACAGGCATCGCCGCACCGATGCCGATGATCAACATCGACACCGACATGATCATCCCCAAGCAGTTCCTGAAGACCATCAAGCGCGAAGGGCTTGGGGTGAACCTCTTCGACGAAATGCGCTATGACGACAACGGAAACGAGATCCCGGACTTCGTCCTGAACAAGCCGCAGTACCGGGATGCCGAGATACTCGTGGCCGGGGACAACTTCGGCTGCGGATCGTCACGCGAACACGCGCCATGGGCGATCAAGGATTTCGGCATCCGCTGCGTCATCGCGCCCAGCTTTGCGGACATTTTCTACAACAACTGCTTCAAGAACGGCATCCTGCCCATCGCGCTGCCGCAGGAGCAGGTCGATGTGCTGATGAAAGACGCCGAAAAAGGCGCCAACGCCCGGATGACGATCGACCTCGAAGCGCAGACGGTCACCACCTCGGACGG
>NZ_LWGH01000732.1:0-18372 GCF_001635395.1 Sulfitobacter sp. HI0129
CACCCCACGAGGTATCGACAGCGCAGAAACCTGTCGGGCCGCCCGGCGCCGCTGGCATCGCTCAGCTGGACGCGGACCGGATGCTCCGCATCATCATCGCGGCAGTGGTCGGCAAAGGCCCAACCGTAATGCGGCGCCATTCGCCGTGGCCCCTTGGCCATCCGGTCCAGCAACAGATCATGGACGCGCGCCTGATTGAGGATCACATGAGGAAATTCCGACAGCCCCTCTTCCGTGTCGCGGATACGCTCGTTCCGCCTGATCAGCGAAGGGCTCTCGGGGTCCGGTTTCCAGAAGGCGGTCTCATTCACCCAATAGGCTTCACGCAGGACCTGATGGGCAATGCCTATGGCCTCGAACATCTCCACCGTGCGGCAAGCGATCCCGTCGGCCTGCCCCATCTGTAAGGGACCATCCTTGCGTTCGATGATATGGGACGCGATCCCGGCGAATTGCGCCAGTTGCGCGGCAAGGATCAGCCCCGCAGGCCCGCAGCCCACGATCAGCACATCCATCCGGTCGGGCAATGCCCCGCCCTGCGGGGCCTGCTCCGCGGCCACCGATGGATCGCCCACGCCTACGCCGTTGAGATGATATTGCATGGTGCCCCCCCCCGATGCGTGCAAACTAGAGGCGACGGGGCGACCCCCGCAAGCCACCGCAACATGGGGGCGACCAACCACGCAAAAGGGCGGACCCGAAGGCCCGCCCCTGCGTTACCCGCCTTGGCGGGAAAATCTGCTCAGCGAGTTACTTCGCTGTGGCTTTCTTGGTCGCGTTCTGAACGTCGTCGGATGCTTTCTTGACGGCCTTGGCGGCATCGTCCTGCATGTCCTTGCCGGCGTTCATCATCAGTTCGACGGTGTCCATCTGAACCTTCTTCGCGATTTCTGCGAAAGCGGCCATGTGCTCTGCTGCGGATTCAGCCGAAGCGGAAGCGAATTCGGTCATCGCCTTGGCGTAGTCGGCGGGCTCCTGCTTCGCCTTGGAGATTTCGGCCAGCTTGTTCAGCGTGTCCTTTGTCCACTTGGCGGAGATGTCGGCAGATTTCTCTGCGGCATCGATGGCCACGCCGGACAGTTTCTCGTTCAGCGTCGCGGCTGTCTTGAAGGAGCCTTCCATGGCGGAAGTGTCCACGGGGAAGGAACCCATTACGTCTTTGAACATCGCGGTCATATCAGGTGTCTTTGTCATGTCTCTATCCTTTGTTGCTGTGAGCGGGGTGTTCCACTCTTGCTGCGTCTGCAAAGAATATAGATGCTGCACTGCGGCAAATCAACCTTTTTCTGCAGTGCAGCAAAAAATTTCCCTAAGGTAAAGATGAGACAATCAAATCAGTCGTTTGCCTTGCGTTTTACATAATCCCCCGGCGCATCGCCCAGAATTTCCTGCCCGTCGTCCCCCGGGAATCGGGCATCCACCTGCGCCCCGGACCGCTTCTTCAGCCACTTTCCCCAACGCGGCCACCACGACCCTTCGTGGAACTCCGCCTCCTGCAGCCAGTCCTCATGCGCAAGTTCGAGGTCGTCATTGACGTAATGGCCGTATTTCTTCTTGCTGGGCGGATTCACGATGCCCGCGATATGGCCCGACTGGGTCATGATAAAGGTCTTGTCCTTGCTGCCCATCTGCTGGATGCCGCGATAGCTGTCTTTCCACGGCGCGATATGATCCGTCTCGCAGGCGATGGCGCAAAGCGGCACGTCGATGTCCCCCAGTTCGAGGTGATGCCCCAGCATATCAAGCCCGCCATCCGCCAGCTTGTTCTGTTGGCAGAGCCCGCGCAGATATTCCATCGCCATCTTCGCCGGCAGGTTCGCCCCGTCCCCGTTCCAGTAGAGCAGATCGAAGGCCGGGGGCGTCTCGCCCATCATGTAGCTTTTGACGGCCGGCCCGTAGACGAGGTCGTTCGAGCGCAGGAACGAAAAGGTCCGCGTCATGACGATGGAGGGCAGGATGCCCTTGTCCTTCGTCTCCGCCTCGATCCCGTCGATGAAATCGTCGGTCAGGAAGGGCTGGAATTCGCCCTGGTCGGAAAAATCGGTCAGCGCGGTAAAGAAGGTCGCCGATTTGACCGAGGTATCGCCTCGCTGTTTCAGCAGCGACAGGGTCAGCGACAGCGTGGTGCCCGCGATGCAATAGCCGACCGCGTTCACCTGTTTCTCGCCGGTGATCTTCTTGGCCTCCTCGATCGCGGCGAGATACCCCTCCTCCACGTAGTCGCCCAATCCGACGTCGCGATAGCCGGAATCCGGATTGGCCCAGCTGACCATGAACAGCGTGTAGCCCTGATCCACGATCCATTTCACCAGACTGTTCTGCGCCTTGAGGTCGAGGATGTAGAACTTGTTGATCCAGGGCGGAAAGACGATGAGCGGCGTCTTGTGCACCTTGTCGGTGGTGGGCGTGTACTGGATTAGCTCCAGCATGCGGTTGCGGAACACCACCTTGCCGGGGCTGGTCGCGATGTTGCGCCCCAACTCAAAGGCGCTTTCGTCCGCCAGCCGCACCACCAGCTCGCCGTTGTTGGCCTCCAGATCCTTGATCAGGTTCTCCAGCCCCTTGATAAGGCTCTCGCCCTCGGTCTCCACCGCCCGCTCCAGCACGTCCGGATTCGTGGCGAGGAAGTTCGTCGGCGACATCATGTCGATGATTTGCTGGCTGAAATAGGCCAGCCGCTTCTTTTCGCGCGGGTCCATGTCCGTCACGTCCTCGACCGCCTGTTTCAGGGCCTCGGCATTGATCAGGTACTGCTGCTTGATGAAGTTGAAATAGGGATGCGTGTCCCACAGGGGGTTGGCAAAGCGGTTGTCCTTGGGCGTGCGATCCTCGGGTGCGGCAAACTGTCCCTTCGCCAGCGCCTGCTGCGCCTCGACGAAATGGGCCACCGATTTCGTCCAGTACCCCATCTGATGTTCCATCAGCTTGGCAGGGTTCTGCATCGCCTCGGTCCAGTAGGATTGCGCGGCTTTCTGGAATAATTCGTGGTTTGGACCGTCCAGCGCGGGCTGATGGGTCTGCCGATGGGTCATGACCTGCGCCAGCCGTTCGGTCAGCTTTTCCACCTTCTTCATGTTATCGGCCATGCGTGACAGGGAAGCCGCAGAGGGCGCATCATTTTCAGGGGACCGAGTTGTCATCTTAACTATTCACTCCTATCTTCGCATCTGCAGCATTCCGGGCACCCGGAACGGGCAGTTCTGAAAGTGCCCAGTTCGGGGCCGGTAACAAGGAGACCCTTCGTGCGCTATATGGCAACTTACGACCTGATGGAGTCCATCAGGAACACAAATCAGTGGCTCGGCGCTTCGGCGCTCGCGATGGCATCCTACCCCGCTTTCTCGATGTTTCCAAACCCCGCGCTCGAATGGATGGCCGCATGGGGTGAAGTGACGGAACGTACTTTCGGCCGCATGGTGGTAAAGCCCGACTGGGACATTCCGCCCTTCGTCGGCGCCAACGGTCAGGATCGTCTGGTATCGGTTGAAAAGGTGGTTTCCAAACCCTTCGGCGACCTGATCCGCTTTCGCGTGCAGGGCCGCACCGAAGAAAAGCGCAAGGTGCTGCTGGTCGCGCCCATGTCGGGCCACTACGCGACGCTGCTGCGTTCCACCGTGATCAGCCTCGTGCCCGATTGCGAAGTCTATGTCACCGACTGGCACAACGCCCGTGACATCCCCGTCAGCGCGGGCAAGTTCGACGTGGAGGATTATACCCTCTACCTGGTCGACTTCATGCGCCACCTCGGCCCCGACACCCATGTCATCGCCGTCTGCCAGCCCGCGCCGCTGACCCTTGCCGCCACCGCCTACCTCGCCGAAGAGGACCCGGAGGCACAGCCGCTCTCGCTCACCCTCATCGGCGGCCCCATCGACCCCGATGCCGCCGCCACCGACGTGACGGATTTCGGCCGCCGCGTGACCATGGGCCAGCTCGAACAGTTCATGATCCAGCAGGTGGGCTTCAAATACGCGGGCGTGGGGCGCAAGGTCTATCCCGGCCTTTTGCAGCTTGCCTCCTTCATCTCCATGAACAACGACACCCACCGCGAAGCCTTCATGGAACAGATCAAGCGCGTGGCCCAGAAAACCGCCCATGACCACGACAAGCACAACAAGTTCTACGACGAATATCTCGCCGTGATGGACATGCCGGCGGAATTCTACCTGTCCACCGTGGAACGCATCTTCAAGAACGGCGAAATCGCGAAGAACGAATTCACCGTGGCGGGCCGTCCGGTGGACATCGGCAAGATCACCACCGTCGCCGTCAAGACGGTCGAAGGCTCGAAGGACGACATCTCGGCCCCCGGCCAGTGCATCGCCGCGCTCGACCTGCTGACCGGCCTGCCCGATTCGAAAAAGGCGAGCCATCTCGAAGACGGCGCGGGTCACTACGGCATCTTCGCGGGCAAAAGCTGGCGCAACAACATCCGCCCGCTGGTGCTCGACTTCATGAACGCGAACGACGCGGGCAAGGCCGGCGCGAAACCCGCCAAGGCCACGAAGCCGGAAACCAAAGCGCCCGCGAACCGCAATATCGCCGCGGGCTGACCCCCTCAGGCGGCCGCCGGCACCATCTTCCCGGCGGCCCCGCCCGCGCCTCTACCCCGGCGCGCGCCCCCTTCCAAATGGCGAAAAATCCCGGGGTCCGGGGCTGGCCCCGGCATTCCACCCCTGGCCAAACTTCAGCCCGCTGCCCCGCTCACGCGGGAAGCCCCGCCTGCCCCAGCGCCGCCGCATCCCGCTCCAACCGCGCCGGATCCGCGAAAAGCTGCGTCTCCCGCCATTTGCCGATCGAAAACTGCGGCCTGTAGCGCAATACCCGGAGAGCTTCCTCCCGCGCCGCCACCAGATCCCCCCGCTCGATGTGAACGATCACAAGGTCGAGATGCCCGAACCCCTCCACCTTTTCACCGTATTCGGTAAAGGCGGCGATCGCCTCGTCATAGCGCCCGTCGAGCCTCAGCGCGAAGCCGAGCACGCCTGCATACCAGCCCGGGTAATGGGGGTTCAGCGTGATCGCCTGCCGCGCGACCCGTATCGCCTCGCCGATCTGGCCATCGAAGGCGAGGGTGAGCGAAAGCCGTGCCGCCACATCGGCATGGTTCGCGTTGAGCGCCAGCGCGGTGGAAAACTTGGCAATCGCCGCGGCTAGCTTGCCGTCGATGGCATCGGCGAAACCGTCGATCGCATGGGCTTCGGGGTTGTAGCCGTCGATCTCCAGCGCCCGGCGCGCGCAGTCCCGCGCCTCTGCCAGCGCGGCGGCCTTGTCCGCGCCGAAGCCGTGGCGCGCCTCCACGGTACAGACAAAACCAAGCGTGCAATAGGGTGCGGAGTATTCGGGATCGAGCGCGATGGCCTGCTGCGCGAACCGCCGCGCGTCAGCCTGTGCGTCCTTGGTGATGCTGCGGGAGCAGGCGACCGCCTGTAGCTGCGCGTTCCAAGCGTTCAGGTTCTTCGTCCCCGCGCCGCGAAAGCGCGCCATCTCGCCATCCAGCAATTCAACCTGAAGCTCGGTCGCGATCCGCAGCGCGATCTCGTCCTGAACCTCGAAGACATCCTCTATATGCCGGTCATAGCGGTCGGCCCAGACATGCAGGCCCGACTTTGCGTCGATCAGCTGCGCCGTGATCCGCACGCGGCTGCCGCTTCTGCGCACGCTGCCTTCGAGCACGAAATCCACCCCCTGCTCCAGCCCGACCTGTTTCACGTCGACGGACCGGTGCTTGTAGACAAAGGTGGAGTTGCGGGCCACCACCAGCAGATGCGGCAGCTTCGACAGGGTGGTGATGATCTCTTCCGTGATCCCGTCGGCAAAGAATTCCTGCTCGGGGTCCGACGACAGGTTATCAAAAGGCAGCACCCCCAGAAGCAGCGATGCGGCATGCGTCGGCGGCGTCACACGCGGGGGTGCGGAGCCGGGCGGCAGCCAGCCGAAGACCTTCAACTCCCCCGCGACATTCTTGAGCCTGCGGCTCCCCGCGCGCCTGAAAAGCTCCGACAGCCGGTCGTCGATGCTCCGGTGGACGACGTCCGAAATCAGCACCCCGCCCTCCTCCGCCGCTTCCTGAAGCCGCGTGGCGAGGTTGACGCCGTCGCCGTAAAAATCGTCCTCGTCCAGAACGATGTCGCCCATGTGGATACCCACCCGCAGTCTGAGCGCGCATTTGGCGGGCACCAGCGATTGCAGGTCCAGCGCGCAGCGCACCGCGTCGGAGACCGAAGAGAATTCCACCAGCCAGCCATCGCCCATGCGTTTGAGCACCTGACCCCGATGATCGTTCATCAGCGGGTCGAAGACATCCCGGCGCAGCCTGCCCAACTGGTCGAGCGTCTGCTTTTCGTCAGCCTTCATCTGTCCGGAGTAGTTGACTACATCCGCCGAGAATATCGCCGACAGTCTGCGTGTTGCGCCCATGGAGCCAGCCTACCCTGAATCCATAATGCAGGAAACACAGGGCGTGGGCTGTCACATCCGCGGCATCCCGGGCGGACGGTTTCGCCGCCCCCGCCCCGGCGCTAGCGCAGGACGAAAGGCTGGCCCATCCAGTCGCGCAGGGCGTCGGTCACGGCATCGGGCTGTTCCAGCGTCGGCAAATGGCCCGCCCCCTCGATGACCCGCAATGTCGCATAAGGAATGAGTTCGGCCATGAATTCATGCCGCTTCACCGGGCAGAGCGCGTCTTCGGCCCCGCAAAGCACCAGCGTGGGCACCTTGATCTTGCGCAATGTCGCCTGCTGGTCCTTGCGCCGCTGAAGCGCGCGCGACTGCCGGATGAAGACATTCGGCCCCAGCGCGCGCGCCATGTCCATCACCAGTTCCAGAACCTCTGCGCGATGGGGGCCGGGGGCAAGGTAACTGGGCTTCATCTCCTCCCGCATGACCTCTTCCAACCGGCCCGAACGCACCCGGACGATCTGCGGCTCCCGGTTGGCGGCCACCGCCGGGATCTCCGCCAGCGGGTTGGTATCCATCAGGGCGATGCGGGTGATCCGGTCCGGTGCCCGGCGCAGCAGTTCCATGGCGACGATGCCGCCCATGCTCAGCCCGGCGAGCGCAAAGCGCTTGGGCAGGCAATCCAGCAGGTCAGAGGCGATCTCCTCGATCCTTTCACCGCGGGACACGGGGGCCACCATGACGGGCGTATCGGCCGACATCTCGGCAATCTGCGGCCCGAAAAGCCGCGCGTCGCACATCATGCCGGGCAGCAGCACCAGCGGTTCAATCATCTGTCGCCCCGGACCTGCCTGCGGATTTCTTCATCGTCGGACCCTGCCTCTTTGCCCCTGCTATATCACGCGCAAAGGGGCAGGCAACGCGGGGGCGCCCGGCCTGCCCGAAACCGCCCCCTTCAGGCGCATTTCCGCGCGGCGCAAAGGCTGTCAGAGCCCCCCTACCCAATCCAGTATCCCCGCCACCGTGGGCGTGGTCTGCTCCGGCGACAGGATGTCGCCCGCGATCACATGGGCGCTGGGATCGTCGCGCGGGCCCAGTTCAGGGTTCACGATCGTGACCGGCCCGCCCCAGCGTTCGGCGATGGCGCGGGTCGCCGCAGGGCGCACGACGGTGTCGTTGTCCGAAAACCAGAAAAGTGCCGGGATCTCGATCCGGCCAAGGTCCAGCCGGTCCACCGCGTTGATCAGCACGCCCACCGGCAGCGTCGCCACGCTGGGGTATTCCGTGGTCCAATAGGTCGCCTGTTCGGGGTTGCGCGGCTCGAAAGAGCGCCGCTCGCCCGCAAGCTTGGGCAGCCAGTGGCGCGCCGCCGGCCATGTGAGCAGCCCCGCCAGGTCGCTGTTGATCTCGAAGTTGGGCGACACCATCACGATCCCCGCCACCTGTTCCATCAGCACCGGCTGCGCCGCCGCCGCCGTGGCCAGCGTGCCCCCGGTCGACGTGGCGATGACCAGCACCCGCTCGCCCACGGCGCGGGCCACGGCAAGGCCCTCGGCCATGTCGTGCATCCAGCCCGGCACGGATCCTTCCGCCAGCGCATCCGCGCCGCGCCCGTGCCCGCGCAGCCGCGTCAGTACGAGGTTCGCGCCCAGCGCCTCGGCCACCTTGTCGGGCACCGGCCGGATCTCCTGCGAGGTGGCGGAAAACCCATGCACGTAGAGCACCGACCACCCGGTCGGACGGTCCGGCTCCCCGGCCCAGATGACCTGTTTTTCCACCCCGGGGGTGATGTCGTCGAAAACGCTTTCGGCGGCGGCGAAATAGGCATCCACCCCCTCTTCGATGGCGCGGACATCGAAAGAGGTGTCCAGATTGTCCTCCTCATAGGGTCCGAACACCCACAGGGCTGCGGCCAGCAACGCCAACACGATGAGGATACCGAGGATGAACCGTGCAAATCTGCTCATGAATCCTCTCCGATCACTTGTTCGATGGTCTCGCCCAGCAGGGCGAGACAGGTGTCATCCGAAAACCGGTGGTCCGCGTCCTTCACCAGCGTCAGGCGCATGTCGGGCCCGGTGGCATGCTCCAGCAGGCGCATCGCCGTGCGGGTGCTGACGGCGGTATCCGCCGTGCCCTGCAGAAAACGCACCGGGAACGGCAGCTCCAGCGGGCTGCGCAGTACCAGCCGCTTGCGCCCGTCCTCGATCATGCGGCGGGTGATGACATAGGGCTCCATGTAGTCCGACGGCAGTTCCACCTGCCCTACCCCCGCCAGCAGCGCGCGCTGCGCATCGGTGAAACTGGCCCAATAGCTGTCCTCGGTGAAATCGGGTGCCGCCGCGATCGTCACGAGGCCCGCGATCCGGTCCGCCCGTTCGCGCGCCAGCAGCAGCGCCTGCCAGCCCCCCATGGAGGAGCCGACCGGCAGGATCGGCCCTTCGGTCAGCGCATCGACGGCGGCCAGCGTGTCTTCGTGCCAGTCCCCGATGCAGCCTTCCTCGAACGCGCCGGAGGACTCCCCGTGCCCCGAATAGTCGAACCGCAGAAAGGCATGGCCCCTACCGCGCGCCCATTCTTCGAGGAAAAGCGCCTTGGTGCCTTCCATGTCGGACTTGAGACCGCCCAGAAAGACGATGCAGGGGCCCTTGCCCGCGCTCATGTGATAGGCAAGCCGCCGCCCCTGCGGCGTCTCGAGGTATTCGGTATCGCCCATGCGCGCCCCTTTTTTTTGCGAGATCATGCAAAAGCGGCGCGCCCATGACAACCTTTACCTGACAACCTCCAGTCGTCCGGCTCTCTAGTCGTCCGGCTCGCGGTCTTCCCCGCGCATTTCGACCTCGGGCAGGCCGTGGCCTACCACCACCGCCGCCAGCGCCATCGCGGCAAAGAGCGCCAGCGTGATCTGCGGCCCCAGTATCGCGGCCCCGCCGCCCAGCGCTCCCGCGCCCAGCAGGATCACCCCGATCACCGTGTTAGACACCGCCGCATAGGCGGCGCGGTTGTCCTCCGGCGCCATGTCGACAAGATAGGTGGACCGGCCCTGTCGCACCCCGTGATAGGCGATCATCAGGATGAACAGCACGACCGGCATGGCCCATGCGGTCGTGGCTAGGCCCATCTGCGCGGCACCGATGGCCGCAAGCATCGAAAGCGCCCCCACCGCGCCGCAGCCCATCAGCACGATGCGGCTGGACCAGTCGGCCATGCGCCCCCAGACATAGGAACTGAGGAACGACGCGGTGGCGGAGGCAAGCACCAATGCCCCCAGCTTGCCCAGTGCTGCGTCGCCCTCCCGCTGGGACAGGATCACCAGATAGGGCGGCGCCAGCGCCGTGGAGACGAGCAACCCCCGCGTAAGGATGAATCGCCACAGCACCGGATTGTCCTTCAGCACCTTGAACTGCGCCGCGCTATCGCCGTTCGGCGTGCTCGGCTCCTCTTCGAGCGTGGAAAACAGCGTCGCCGCCCCCGCCCAGAGAAGTGCCGCAAGGAAAATCGCCCCGATGACGACCCCGCGGCTCTGGAACAGGCCCGACATCAGCAGGAGCGAAAACAGGATCACCCCCGCGGCAGAGACCGAGCCCGCCAGCCCCGTCACCGATCCGCGCCGGGATTTGCCGACCGTCTTGCCCAGAATGTCCTTGAAGGACACCGAACAGGCCGCCCGGCAGAGCGCCAGCACCGCCAGCGCCCCGGCCACGGCAAAGCCCGCCGCCGTCCCTTCCAGCGTCATCGCGGCCAGTGCAATCGCCGCCGCCGCCAGCCCCTGACCCGCGCTGCCCGCGACCCATGCCCATTTGCGGTACCGCATCCGCTGCACCCAGCCCGCCAGCAAAATCTGGGGCAAAAGCGCGCCGGCCTCCCGGATGGGCACCAGCGCCCCGGCAAAGGCGGCGGGCGCGCCCAGCGCGGTCAACAGCCAGCTCAGGACGAGCTTTGGGTCGATCAGCCCGTCGGCCACCTTCGTCATGCTGAGCGAGGCGGCATGGCGCAGCCCGTTGCGCGCCTCGGCACCCTGCGCGTCTTCGCCCAGATCCTCCGCCGGCTCCGTCTGGCCCGAGATGGCGGTAAAACTGCGCTGCGCGAAACTGTCCTGCATTGATCCCCACCCGGTTGACTTGGCCTTGCTGCACAGCCACATAGAGCGCGCATCATAACCCGCAACCGGGCGTCTCGTAGGCGCCAAACCGACGAGGACGCCACCATGGCCCAGATCACCCTTACCCTCCCCGATGGCAGTGCACGTGACTATCCCGCCGGGATCACCCCCGGCGAAGTGGCTGCGGACATTTCCAAATCCCTCGGCAAGAAGGCGATCAGCGCCACCGTGAACGGCGTGCACAGCGATCTCGCATGGCCCATCGAGAAAGACGCCGACATCGCCATTCACACCATGGCGGACGAAGAGCAGGCGAACGAACTGGTGCGCCACGACCTTGCGCATATCATGGCCCGCGCCGTGCAGGAGATCTGGCCCGATACCAAGGTGACCATCGGCCCCGTCATCAAGGACGGCTGGTACTATGACTTCGACCGCAAGGAACCCTTCACCCCCGAAGACCTCGGCCTGATCGAAAAGAAGATGAAGGAGATCATCAACAAGCGTGATCCCGTCCGCACCGAGGTCTGGGACCGCGACCGCGCGATCAAGCATTACGAAGAGAACGGCGAGCCCTACAAGGTCGAACTGATCGAGGCGATCCCCGGCGACGAGCCGCTGCGCATGTACTGGCACGGCGACTGGCAGGATCTCTGCCGCGGCCCGCACCTTGCCCATACCGGGCAGGTGCCCGGCGATGCGTTCAAGCTGATGTCCATCGCGGGCGCCTATTGGCGCGGCGACAGCGACCGCCAGATGCTGCAACGGATCTACGGCGTGGCCTTTACCGGCAAGGAAAAGCTGCGCGCCCATCTCAACATGCTGGAGGAGGCCGCCAAGCGCGACCACCGCAAGCTGGGCCGCGAGATGGACCTTTTCCACATGCAGGAAGAAGCCCCGGGGCAGGTGTTCTGGCACCCCAACGGCTGGCGCATCTATACCGAACTGCAGGACTACATGCGCCGCCGCCAGCGCGCGGGCGGCTATGTGGAGGTCAACACCCCGCAGGTGGTGGACCGCAAGCTCTGGGAAGCGTCGGGCCACTGGGAAAAGTATCAAGACCACATGTTCATCGTCGAGGTGGACGAGGAGCACGCCCGCGAAAAGGCCGTGAACGCGCTGAAGCCGATGAACTGCCCCTGCCACGTGCAAATCTTCAATCAGGGTCTAAAATCCTACCGCGATCTGCCCCTGCGCATGGCCGAATTCGGCTCCTGCAACCGTTATGAGCCGTCGGGTGCCCTCCACGGTATCATGCGGGTGCGCGGCTTTACCCAGGACGACGGCCATATCTTCTGCACCGAAGACCAGATCGAAAGCGAAACGCTCACCTATATCGAATTCCTGTCGGACATTTACCGCGATCTCGGCTTTGCCGATTTCAAGGTGAAGTTCTCCGACCGCCCCGAGAAGCGCTCCGGCTCCGACGCTGTCTGGGACAAGGCCGAAAACGCCCTGCTCGCTGCCACCCGCAAGGCCGGGATCGAACCGGAACTGAACCCCGGCGAAGGCGCCTTTTACGGTCCCAAGCTGGAATTCGTCCTGACCGATGCCATCGGGCGTGACTGGCAGTGCGGCACGCATCAGGTGGATTTCGTGCTGCCCGAACGGCTGGACGCCACCTATATCGGCGCAGACGGCGGCAAGCACCGCCCCGTCATGCTGCACCG
This sequence comes from Sulfitobacter sp. HI0129, assembly GCF_001635395.1. NCBI lineage: Bacteria > Pseudomonadati > Pseudomonadota > Alphaproteobacteria > Rhodobacterales > Roseobacteraceae > Sulfitobacter > Sulfitobacter sp. HI0129. Next base: position 12,172 of record NZ_LWGH01000732.1, read on the forward strand.
TGCCACGCTCGGCTCCTTCGAGCGGTTCATCGGCATCCTGATCGAGGAACACGCGGGCAAGCTGCCCTTCTGGCTGGCACCCCGTCAGGTCGTCGTGGCCTCCATCACCTCGGAGGCGGACCATTACGTTTCCGAAGTCGTGCAGGAATTACGCCGCGCCGGTGTCCGCGCCGAGGCCGACGTTCGCAACGAAAAGATCAACTACAAGGTCCGCGAACATTCGGTCGGCAAGGTGCCCGTGATCCTTGCCGTCGGCGCGCGCGAGATCGAGGAACGCACCGTTTCCGTCCGCCGCCTTGGCGAAAAGCAGACCTCGGTCGAGGCGCTGGACGACGTGGTTGCACAGCTTTCGGCGGATGCCACACCCCCCGATCTGCGCTGACATGACCTGAAACATTCTCGTTCGCGCGAACGGCGCCCCGCTTCGGGACGTCGCAATTTGTGCAGTTTTGTTACAAACCGGGGGCGAAACCCTTCGCTTCGTTGCAAACTGCTTCGCCACACGCGTTTTTTTTGACAAAACTGTGACACACCTGCTCGTGAGTGGAGCGGCAGCGGTCCGGCTGCTTTACTGAAAGTGTCATAAACACCAATGACCGCAACTTAAGGGAGAAACGTCATGTCGAACCAAATGAAGGCAGTCGCAATCGCCGGTGCCGTCGCAGCCGCGATGGCCGCGCAATCCACCCCCGCAGAAGCCGCCGCCAAGGAAAAGTGCTTCGGGGTCGCGCTCGCCGGCAAGAACGACTGCGCCGCCGGGCCGGGCACCACCTGCGCCGGCACCTCGGTGAACGATTATCAGGGCAATGCATGGTCGCTCGTGGATGCAGGCACCTGCGAAAGCATCGAACTGCCCACGATGGCGGATGGCACCGAACGCAGCGGCTCGCTCGAAGCGCTGGAGCGTGACGTTCCCGCCTGATCCTGTCAGGCCGCCGGGCAGCTCCCCTGCCCGGCACCCCCCTCGGACTACCGGAGGCCGATGCCATGCTGGATCATACCGCAAGGGCCAAAAAGCTGCCCCCCGCCGCTGGCGTGGGCTACAAGCCGCAGCATTTCTCCGACCTGATGAAGGACCCCGGCCCCGTTGAATGGGTCGAGGTGCATGCAGAAAACTACATGGGCGACGGGGGCCGCCCGCTGGCCCAGCTTGCCGCCCTGTCCGAAAAATTCGCGCTCTCCATCCACGGGGTCGGCCTGTCGATCGGCGGCGAAGACCCGCTGGACGACGCGCATCTCACCCGGCTGCGTCGCCTCTGCGACCGGACCCGCCCCGCAAGCTTTTCCGAACATCTCGCATGGTCCACCCATGGCGCGGAATTCCTCAACGATCTGCTGCCCTTGCCCTACACCTCCGAAACGCTCGACCGGGTATCTGCCCATGTGGCGCAGGTGCAGGACCGGCTGGGCCGGCAGATGCTGCTGGAAAATCCGTCCAGCTATCTCGTCTTCGACGAGTCCGAAATCAGCGAAACCGCGTTCCTTTCGGCCATCGTGGACCGGACGGGATGCGGGCTGCTGCTCGATATCAACAACGTCTTTATCTCTGCCACCAACCTCAAGATGAGCCCGGAGGCCTATCTCGACGCCTTTCCGCTCCACGCGGTGGGAGAGGTCCATGTGGGCGGCCACGACGAAGATACCGACGACGCGGGCGAGCGGTTGCTGATCGACAGCCACGCCAAACCCGTGGTGGACCCGGTCTGGCAACTGCTCGACCGGACACTGCAGCGCACCGGCCCGCTGCCCGTGCTCGTCGAATGGGACAATGACGTGCCGGAATGGCCGGTGCTGCGGGCAGAGGCGAGCCGCGCCGCGCGGGTGTTGGCGGCATGAGCGTTCAGGCCCGCTTCCGCGCGGCCCTGCTGGATGCCGCCGCCCCGGTGCCTGCCGGGCTGCTCGACGGGGCCGCGAACCCCGCCGGGCGTCGCTATGCCGTCTACCGCAACAATGTGATCGTTTCGCTGATAGAGGCGCTCGCCACTGCCTTTCCGCTGGTGGAAAAACTGATCGGCCCGGGCACTTTCAAGCGGATGGCCACGATCTTCGTCCGGGCCAATCCCCCCGATTCGCCGCTGATGATGCACTATGGCTCCGGGCTGCCCGCCTTTCTCGAAGGTTTTGAGCCGCTGGCGCATGTCGCCTATCTGCCCGATGCCGCACGGCTCGATCTGGGGATGCGGCGGTCCTACCACGCCGCCGACAGCGTGCCGCTGACCGGGGCAACGCTGGCCGCGATTCCGCAAGGCGATCTGGGCGACGCCCGCCTGCCCCTTGCGCCCGCGACGGTGCTGATCCCCTCGAACTGGCCGCTGCATGATATCTGGCGGTACAATTTCGAAACCGGCGCGCCGAAGCCCCGCGCCATCCCGCAGGGGGTGCTCATCACCCGGCCTGAATTCGACCCCGCCCCCCACGCCCTCGGCCCTGCCGATACCGCGTGGTTCGCCGCACTGGGCCGGGGCGAAACGCTTGCCAGCGCGCTCGACGCCGCGAGCGAAGTTGACGCGGGCTTCGACCTTGGGGCGGCGCTTTCGCTGGCGCTGGCCACATCGGCGCTCACCGCACTGCCGCCGGAGGCGAGCCAATGAATACGATCGGCACCTATTACCACCGCATGGGCCTGCACCTCGAACGGCTGGACTGGCTGCTGCCCACGCTGGCACGGCTGGTGTTTGCCGGGGTGTTGCTGATCTATCTGCTGAACTCCGGCGCAACCAAGCTCGGCGATGGGCTGCTGGGCGTCTTCCAACCCTCCGTCGGGGCCTATGCGCAGATATTCCCCCGCGCCATGGAAGCGGCGGGCTACGATATCGGCGCGCTCGGCGTCTGGCACTGGGCGGTCGTGGTGGCCGGAACGATTGCGGAATTCACCCTGCCCGTCCTTATCGTGATGGGCCTGCTGACCCGGGTGGCGGCGCTGGGGATGATCGGCTTTGTCATCGTGCAGTCCCTGACGGATGTCTATGGCCACGGACAGACCGAAGCCGTCGGGCGCTGGTTCGACCGCTTCGCGGATGGAACGATTCTCGACCAGCGGGCCTTCTGGATATTCGTCCTGCTGGTGCTGGTCATCAAGGGCGCCGGGCCGCTGTCGCTCGACCGGCTCTTGCGCCGCGCGACCCGGGGCGAGCGTTAAAGCGACGCTTTCACTTCTTCTTCTATCTCACTGTTCCAAGACAGAAAAAGCTTTCCATCCGCATCGATCAACGGGCGCTTCATGATGGCGGGATGTTCCTTCAGCAGGGTCAGCGGATCACCCACTTTGACGGCCTCCGCCAGCCCGCGCCAGGTGGTGGAGCGTGTGTTGATCAGCGCCTGACCGAACTTGTCATGTGCCCGGGCCAGCACCGTATCAGGCACGCCCTCTTCGCGCACATCCACCAGCGCAAATTCTGGCAGTGCCTTCACGGCCTTACGGCAGCTATCGCAATTCTTCAGCCCGTAGATACGCCGTTCGTCCATGTCACCCGTCCCGGTTCCAGCAATTTTTCCCATTCTCATTTTCACTAAATTCTTGATTTTTCAACTCAGAGGTCAATCTTTTCTTGGTAGGACGGTCGCAGCACCTGCGCCGTTTACTACACCCGCATTGCGGGTTTCGATTGTGAAAGGAGCGGACAGTTATGCCAACCGGCACCGTTAAATGGTTCAACACGACAAAAGGTTACGGGTTCATTGCGCCTGAAAATGGCGGCAACGATATTTTCGTACATATTTCCGCGGTCGAGCGGTCGGGCCTCACCGGGCTCGCCGATGATCAGAAGGTCAGCTACGAGCTGACCGAAGGCCGCGACGGGCGCCAGATGGCGTCGGATATCGCGCTACTCTAGGGCCGACGCCCCGGCACCCGTAGGGAAACAGAGGCCCGGACGACCGTATCGTCACCGGGCCCCTGCGTGTTTCGGCAGGCCAGCGCGCCGCCCTCAATCGAAGGTGCAGCCCTTTGTCCCGATGGGGCAGTTCGCCTTGGGCGCGGGCGCGCGGTAGTGCCGCTTTTTCACCTGCTTACGCACCGGCGCCGGATGGGCCATGACCTGCTGATAGGTCACCGACTGGTTCGGCACGCCGCAGCAGATGACCCCCGCGATGGTGACAGGCTGCAGGCCCGCGGGGCAGTAGTTCACGCTGGTCGGATAGGCATAGATCTTCGCATCCGCCGCCGCCTGCATCGGCAACAGTGACGCCGCAGCCATCGCCCCGGCCGCGATCATGGTTGTAACGATACGCATGTCTTCCCCCTTTTCCTTTTGTTTTCACCGCATTTTATTAACTTAACTCTGCCCACGGCCCCGAAACCTGTCCAGACTTATCTGATCTGGAAACACTCTGTTTCTGTTTCAGGGCGTTATTCCAGCACCGCCGGAAGCCGTGCGTAGCCCCGGAACCGGATGCGCCCGCCCTGTTCGCGCCCCGGCGCGATGCTGTAGCGGGGATACCGTGCGAGGAAGCGTTCGATGGCGATGCGCCCTTCCATCCGCGCCAGCGTGAGCCCGACGCAGACATGCGGACCCCCGGCGAAGGCGAGATGCCGGTTGGGTTTGCGCGCGACGTCGAAATCCCCGGGCGCGTCAAAGACCGCCGGGTCGCGGTTGGCGGCCCCGATGCAGAGATGCAGGTTCGTCCCTGCCGGGATGTCGAAGCCGCCCAGCGTGACGGACCGTGTGGTTTCGCGATTGCCGAACTGGTTGGGCGAGGCATGGCGCAGCACCTCCTCCACCGCGGGGGCGACGAACGCGGGGTCTTCCAGCAGCCTGGCCTTCTGGCCCGGGTGGTCGTGCAGCAGGGCCAGACCGCTGCCGATGAGGTTCGTCGTCGTTTCATGCCCGGCGTTGAGGATGAAGATGCAGTTCTGGATCAACTCCGCCTCGCTCAGCCTGCCACCCTCATCCCCCTCGATAAGGCGGGTGAGCACATCGGTTTCCGGATCGCCCGGGCGAGCGCGGCGCCGGGCGATGAGGTCGCGCAAATAGTCCGAGAACGCCCGCACCGCATCATGCCCCCGTCGAAGCTGTCCTTCCGTCAGCGTGGGTTCCAGCGCGCCGAGGATCGCGAGCGACCAGTCCCGCAGGGGGCCGCGTTCTTCCATCGGCACGTCGAGCAGGTTGCCGATGATCTGCACCGGGATGGCGCTGGCGTAATCCTCGATCAGGTCCGGGCGCGCGGGCAGCTTGCCCAGCAGGTGATCGACCGTGGCGATGAGCCCCGGCTCCATCCGGGCCAGCGCCTTGGGGGTGAGCGCGGAGGTCATGATCCGCCGCACCCGGGTGTGCAGCGGCGGATCGTTGAAAACGAGGCTGGTGGTGTGATGTTCGTAGAGCGGCGTGCCGGGGGCGAACTTGGGGGCGAAGGCCTCTTTCTTGTCGGAGATATAGGTGGCGGTGTCGCGGTAGATCGCGTTCAGGTCCGCGTGCCGCGCGATGAGGTATGACCCGTCCGGCTGCGGGCAGACCGGCGCCTCCGCCAGCAGGCGGTCGTAATGGGGAAAGGGGTTTTCGGTGAACCCCTCGGGGGGCGCGGCGAGGTTGAGCATCGTGCCGAGTGTGGAAGGATTTGCGCAGGTGTCAATCGGCTGCTGCGGGGTTCCCCGCGGGGAACCTTAACCATATGTTATTGTTAGTTAAATTATGGTTTATGAAGGTGTGTGAGGGGGTCGTGCCGAGGGCCTGACGTGATGCACCGAAGGGGATCACGCCGCGCCCGGGCAGAGGGGTGGGCGAGAAGCGCCCGCCCCGTGGGAGGCGTTCCGGGCGCTGGCCAACCTCAGATTAGGCAAGGGAAAACGAATATGCCGAACCCCACGCACCGCCGCGCCCGGACCGAGGGGTGGGTGCAAAGCGCCCGCCCCGTGGGGGCGGTTCGGGCGCTGCCCAATCGGAGATTGGGCATTGGGGGATTAGAAAACGATCCGCTTTTTGTCTCGCCGACGAAATTCTCTTTCGCAACTTCAATAAACCGCACACCAATCATCTAGCTAATAACCCCCTGAAACTCCCGCCATTCTCCCTTCGACATGCCGGAATTCTCCTGCGTCACCTCCTCGCCCTTCAGCATGCGGCGGATGCAGTCCAGCGCGCGGGCGGAAAGCGTGGCGCCGCCGAGGCGGTAATCTTCGAAGGCGGAATAGGCCGCGGGAACCCAGTCGGCCACGACGGAGCAGATCGCATCGGCATAGACGCGGATCTCGTATTGCGCATGGGC
>NZ_LWGH01000733.1:0-523 GCF_001635395.1 Sulfitobacter sp. HI0129
CTGTGCTGGGCTTCTGGATCGGCTTCGCGCCGCCCGCCGCGCTGGACGCGCTGGATGACAGCCTGTCGCCCCTGACCGGCGCGGCAGAAGATGTGAATGCGGCCCTGCCCGAAGACGGCTTCGGCTGGACCATGGCGGAGGCGGAAGGATGACGGCGAACCCGATCCCCCCGAAACGCTCCCCGGGGCGGGGCCTGCGCATCGCACTGGTCCTGTCGCTCGCGGTGAACCTGCTGATCCTCGGGGCGGTGGCGGGGATGCTCTGGCGTCACGCGGGGCCTGACGGTCTGCGGATGCGCGGCGCGCCCCCCGGTCTGGGCAGCTATGCGCTCCCTTATGTGCAGGCGCTGCCGGTGCAGGACCGCCGCGCCCTGCATGACGCCCTGCGCGAAGGCGAGGCGGGGCGCCGCCAGTCCCGCGCCGCGCGGCGTGCGGCCTATGCCGATGTGCTTTCCGCCCTGCGGGCCGAGCCGTTCGATGCCGATGTGCTGCGGGCCGCGCTGGCCCGGCAGCGCGACACGGTG
>NZ_LWGH01000734.1:0-697 GCF_001635395.1 Sulfitobacter sp. HI0129
CAGAACCACCTGATGCAGCTTTTGTGCCTCATCGCGATGGAACCGCCCGCGCGGTTCGACCCGGACCCCGTGCGCGACGAAAAGCTGAAGGTCATTCGCGCGCTTGATCCGGTGCTGCCGCATCATATCGCGCGCGGGCAATATCAAGCGGAACCCTGCAACGAAGCGAATGCGCCCGGCTACAGGACCGCGGTCGGCGATGCCCGGTCGCGCACCGAAAGCTTCGTGGCGCTCAAGACCCATATCAGCAACTGGCGCTGGTCCGGCACGCCTTTCTACCTGCGCACCGGCAAGCGCATGTCAGCCCGGTCCTCCGAGATCACGGTGGTGTTCAAGGAAACCCCCCATTCCATCTTCGGCGAAGAGGCGGGACGCCACCGCAATGTCCTGTCGATCCGTCTCCAACCGAACGAGGGGATCACGCTGGGCGTGACCATCAAGGAGCCGGGTCCGGGTGGCATGCGGCTTGTGGATGTGCCGCTCGACATGACCTTCGCCGAAGCTTTGGGGGAGGATGGCGCGGAGCAGGTGGATGCCTACGAACGTCTCGTGATGGACGTGATCCGCGGCAACCAGACCCTTTTCATGCGGGGTGACGAGGTGGAGGCCGCATGGGCCTGGACCGATCCGATCATCCAGGGGTGGGAGTCGCGCAACGATGTGCCCAAACCCTATGACAGCGGAACCGATGGTCCGA
>NZ_LWGH01000735.1:0-524 GCF_001635395.1 Sulfitobacter sp. HI0129
GGGAAAACAAATGTTTTTCGTTTTTATTCGTTTTTGGACTAGAAACCCAAGTGGCGATTCTTGTCAAGGGATCGTTGGGCAGTGGGACGGGTTGCATTTTCCCACCTCCTGCCGATGCTAGGGACGTCGTCCGTCGGGACACATGAAACAGGATGACCCACCGCCGATGTCGCAAACCTTTCGCCACCCCGAAATCCTCGAAATCGCCCGCCGCGAAGGCAAGGTCACCGTCGAGGGGCTCGCCACGCATTTCGGCGTGACGTTGCAGACCATCCGCCGGGACCTCACCGACCTCGCCGAGGCGGGGCGCCTCGAACGGGTGCATGGCGGCGCCGTGCTAACCTCGGGCACCACCAATATCGGCTATGAGGAGCGGCGCTCGCTCAACCTCGCCGCGAAGCAATCCATCGCCCGCGCCTGTGCTGCCCGTGTGCCCAACGGCATATCGCTCTTTCTCAACATCGGCACTTCGACCGAGGCCGTGGCGCAGGAATTGCTGCACCACGAGAACCTGCTCGTCGTCA
>NZ_LWGH01000736.1:0-351 GCF_001635395.1 Sulfitobacter sp. HI0129
GGGTGCGCTAACCGTGATCCTCTGGCAGGGGCGGTTGCGCTGGTCCGGCCTGCTGCTCATGGCCGGGGCGATCTGGCTATGGCAGACGACGGCCCGGCCCGCCGTTCTGATCTCCGACAGCGGATCGCTTGCCGGTGTCATGACGCAGGAGGGAAGAGCGTTGAGCAAACCGCGGGGCGCTGGTTTCGTTGCGGGCAACTGGTTGGAAAACGACGGCGACGGTGCCACGCAGGAAGAGGCCGCAGCACGGTGGAACGGGTCGCTGGCTATCGCAGGCTTGCCGGTCGTGCCCCTGGCCGGGAAGCGCGCGGTGNCGNGAATGCGGCGGATGCCACGATCACCATGGGCGCA
>NZ_LWGH01000737.1:0-580 GCF_001635395.1 Sulfitobacter sp. HI0129
CGAACTCATCCCCCTCACCTTCGCCCACGCCGCTGGAAAAGGCCGGGCTGGCGGAATTCTTCCAGCGCAGCTTCAGCGTGGCGGAGGTCGAGAAGTACAAGCCCCACCCCGATACCTACCGCCTCGTCGCCGATGAGCTCGGCACCGAACCGGAGGAGATGTGCATGGTGGCCTGCCACCTCTGGGATACCATCGGCGCGCAGGCGGCGGGATGTGCGGGTGCCTTCCTGAAGCGTCCGCACAACAACATCATCGAAGCGGATGGCGTCCCCACCCCCGACATCATCGCAAGCGACATGGATGATCTCGCGGACCGGCTGCTGGCTCTCTGAAACGGCGCGCAGCGGTCCGCCCTCGCGGCAGGCCGCGCGCCCTGCGACTTGCCGGGCCTCAGAACGTCTGGTCGTAATCGCCTACCTCGGGTTCGGTGCGGATCACCGCGTCGATCTCCTTGAAGATGGAGCGCAACTCCGCCTCGCTCTCGCTGCTTTCGCAGACCACAACGAGATTCGGCGTGTTGGAACTGGCCCGCACCAGCCCCCAGCTGCCATTGTCGAGGATCACCCGCGCGCCGTTCACT
>NZ_LWGH01000738.1:0-1171 GCF_001635395.1 Sulfitobacter sp. HI0129
GAACTGGGCCAGCTCAGCCTCGCGACCTTCATCAACGAACCGGGCATGCGCGCGGTCGGCGACAACTTCCTGCTGGCCACCGAAGCCTCGGGGGAGGCGCAGGTGCTCAACCCCGGCGATCCCGGGGCCGGGCTGATCCACCAGGGTTTTCTGGAGGCGTCGAACGTCAACGTGATCCAGCAGATCACCGATCTCATCTCCGCGCAACGCGCCTATGAGATGAACTCCAAATCCATCGAGACGGCGGACCAGATGCTGTCCTCGGCCAATCAGGTCCGGTAATGCGCGTGCTCTCCCGACTCGCGGTCATCGCGTTTCTGCTGCTCGCCCCCACCCTCGGGCGTGCCGCGCCGATCGAGGAACTGGTCGAAGAACGCGCCCGCCTCGATTACGCGGACAGCCTGCCCGAGGCGGGCCATTTCGACATTTCCGTCAAGGACGCGCTCGAAGGCGAAGCCGTGCTGCTGGCGGATTTCTGGATGGATGTGCCCTCGGGCCGTTTCCTGGCCAATGCGGTGCTGGACACGGGCGAGGTGCAGCGCATCGGCGGGCTGGCGCTCGTCTCCGTCCCGGTGCCCGTCCCCGCCCGGCGGCTAATGCCCGATTCCATCATCAAGCAGGACGACCTGGTGATGAGCGCCCTGCCCGTGGGCCGCGTGGGCGCCTATGTGGTGACCGACCCGTCAGAGGTTGTGGGCAAACAGGTCCGCAGGCATCTGCCCGCAGGGCGCCCCATCCAGCAGCAATCGATCATTCGGCCGCTCCTCATCGACCGCGGCGAACGGGTCGATATCCATTTCAGCGACGGGCTGCTTGCCCTCGTGGCGCCGGGGCGGGCCCTCGATGACGCCCACGAAGGCCAGCTGGTCCGGATCGTGAACCTCATCAGCAACAAGACCGTCACCGGCATCGCAACGGCAGACGGCACGGTGGAGATTCCCAGATGACCCCCTCCCTCCCGCGCCGCGGGGCGCTCCTGCTGGCAGCGACGCTCGGTCTTGCGAGCTGCGGCGGCGCCCCTGACCCCTTCGACCGCGAACCCAATACCTCGAACCTCGTGGTCGACGGCAACCGCATACCGGAGGTCGCCCGCGTCAGCGTCCCCATGCCCCCCGCCATCATCGAACCGGTCCGCACCGGCAGCGCGCGGGCCTCGCTTTTCAGCCGTCAG
>NZ_LWGH01000739.1:0-585 GCF_001635395.1 Sulfitobacter sp. HI0129
GATGCCTTCCCCGGCTCGCACCCGCTTTCCGTCGGCCCGCTAGGCTACAACGGGTCGAAGGCCGCGATGGAACTGATCGCAAAGGCCGATGTGGTGCTGGCGCTGGGCACCCGGCTCAATCCTTTCTCGACCCTGCCGGGATACGGCATCGATTATTGGCCGAAGGACGCGAAGATCATTCAGGTCGACATCAATCCTGACCGGATCGGCCTGACGAAAAAGGTCACCGTCGGCATCGTGGGTGACGCAGGCAAGGTCGCGAAGGGCCTGCTCGCCCNCCTGTCCGACACCGCGGGCGACGAAGGCCGGGACGACCGCAAGAACCTGATCGCCAAGACCAAATCCGCATGGGCGCAAGCGCTCACCTCGATGGACCATGAAGACGACGATCCCGGCACCACTTGGAACGAACGCGCCCGCGACCGCGAGCCCGAAAAGATGAGCCCCCGCATGGCATGGCGCGCCATTCAATCCGCCCTGCCACGCGAAGCGATCATCAGTTCGGACATCGGCAACAACTGCGCCATCGGCAACGCCTATCCCTCGTTCGAGGATGGCCGCAAATATCTGGCACCGGGTCTTTTC
>NZ_LWGH01000740.1:0-551 GCF_001635395.1 Sulfitobacter sp. HI0129
GTAGCCCGTGCCGCGATGGTGCTGGAGACGGTCCTGACGGAAGCGCCGCGCGCTGACGTGCCGGCGTTTATCCTTGCCGACGCGGCCCTCGCCCAAGCGCTTGGCTGGGAGCATCTTGTGCCGCTGCTCGCCACAGGCCTGAGACGCGCCGACCTGCGCAAGCAAGGCGATGACCTGCGCCTGGCCTGTCATCGCGCACTCATCTCGTCGGCAGTAGAGGCCGTGCGTCTCGCCGCCGACCTTGCGCGTCGGGTGGCGCATCTGAAGGCCATTGCGCCCAAACTTCGGGCAAAGGGGGCAAATGATGCGGTCGAAATGTTCCTGACCCGCGATGCCGTGGCGCCCTCGGCGCTGCCGCTTCCGGATCGCGCGGCGCGGCGGCTCTGCGACCGGTTGGTCGATCTCGGCGCGGTGCGCGAGCTGACCGGGCGCGACACTTTCCGGCTCTACGGGGTGTAGCGATGGCGAAGGATCGCTTGGAACCGGAGCTTGATCGCGCGTTGACGGACCTGCCGCCCGAGCTGCGCTGGCGGGAATGGATGCGCCGGATT
>NZ_LWGH01000741.1:0-482 GCF_001635395.1 Sulfitobacter sp. HI0129
GTCATGGGCGGCACCCCGGAGCAGGTGGAGAACGCGGCGGAAATCGCGCTGGAGCATCACCTCGGCATGACCTGCGATCCGATCCGCGGGCTGGTGCAGGTGCCCTGTATCGAGCGCAACGGGCTGGGCGCGATCAAGGCGGTATCCGCCGCGTCGCTGGCGCTGCGGGGCGACGGCACGCATCTGGTGCCGCTGGACGCCTGTATCGAGACGATGCGTCAGACCGGGGCGGACATGTCCGAAAAATACAAGGAAACCTCGCTCGGCGGCTTGGCTGTCAACGTACCCAACTGCTGAAGCAGCCGGGGACTGGCCCGGGTCAGTCCGTGGTCTCGCCTTCGGTTTCCAGCTTCTCGGTCAAGGCCTGCAACTCGCTCCGCAGGCTATTGAGCGCGCCTTCCTGCATCTGCGTCTCGCAGACGACGGCCAGCTGGATATTGGCCGCCTGCTGCTCAAGCTCCGCGCCGCGCGGCGTCAGTTCG
>NZ_LWGH01000742.1:0-942 GCF_001635395.1 Sulfitobacter sp. HI0129
ACAGCCCGACGAAGAGGAAGCCTTGCCGACGGCCACCCCGGACGTCTTCCAAAACGAGGGGGACGGCTTTGGCGCTATCGAGACCTTGCCTCCGCCCGAGCCCGAGGTTGTGTTTGTCGGACCGGATCCAGTCGAGCCCAACGCGGAGCTTCTGGCGCAGATCACCGCGCTGCAGGCTCAGATCGAGGAATTACGCAACGCCCCCGAACCGGTCGTCGAGGAAGACACCGCCGCCGCAGAGGCGATCGACGCGCTGACCGCTCAGATCGCTGCGCTACAAGCCGCCTCGGAAGCAGCACAGCAACGATTTCAGGACGAACTGACGGCGCGGGATCGCAGCCTTGAGCAACTCCGCATGGATCTGGAACTGGCCCAACTCGAGGCCAGCCGACCGCAACCCGCCCCAGCGGGCCCCACGGAAGATGAGCTGCGCGCACGCGAGCAAGAGCGACTGCGCCGCGAGGAAGAAGCCCGGCGCATGGCCGAGCTGGAGCGCCGCGCCGCGGAGGAACGCGCCTTCCAGGAGCGGCGCATCGCCTCGCCCACCATCGCGTTTGGCGGTGCCTCCGGAGCGAATGAAACGGCTCTGACCGAACGCACTTTTGGCGAGGTGACGGATTTCGTGCTGAACGGGGCGCTGCCCTCGACGGTGACGCAGGCCGAGGTGATCGCCAATCCCTCCAACACGATTCTACAGGGCACCATGATCCAGGCCGTCATGGAAACTGCCCTTGACAGCTCCCTGCCCGGCCAGACCCGTGCCGTGGTGTCCGAGGATGTCTACAGCGTCGATGGCGTGGGCCTCTTGATCCCCCGAGGATCGCGTCTCATCGGGCGCTACCGCGCTGGCGTCGATATCGCGCAGCGCCGCGTCACGATCGCCTGGGACCGGATCATCCTGCCTGACAATCAGACCGTCCAGATCAGCTCCTTCGGAGGTGA